>JAADHR010000117.1:0-2138 GCA_013151735.1 Calditrichota bacterium
AAGGCGCTTCGCGATTGGTACATCCGGTGTTTCCCATCGGCATTCGGGAAGCCAACGGCGAAACCAGCTTTTTTTTCAGCGGGGCCCTGGATTCTGACGAGCAGATGGTTGGCTTTGGTGAAAAATTCGGCCCGCTTTCTAAACGGCATCAGAAAATGCTCTCCTGGAATTCCGACACGGCTTCTACGGCCACCGATCGCACATACAAAAACATCCCGTTTTTTATGAGCAGCAAGGGATACGGGATTTTTGTAAATACAGGTCACCGGATTCACTACGAAATCGGCAACCCAACGTTTGTGAGTTATTCGTTTGAAGTGGAAGACGATCTACTGGATTTTTACTGGATGTACGGCCCGGAGTTTAAGGCAATTCTTAAGAAATACGTCAAATTGACCGGTCGACCGGAGATTCCGCCGCTCTGGAGCTTTGGTCTCTGGATGTCCCGGGCCGAGTATTATTCCCGAAAACAAGTGGAAGCAGTGGCGCAGGGACTACGGGATCGCCGTATTCCGGCGGATGTGCTCCACCTGGATCCCCACTGGATGCGCCATCGCAAGGTGTGCGATTTCGTCTGGAATGAAGCGGATTTCCCCAATCCCAAAGAAATGATTGATCACCTCCACGCACAACATTTTAAAATTTCCCTCTGGGAACAGCCCTATGTTTCCAAACGAAGCGACCGATTCGAGGAATTGGACAAAAAGGGCTATTTTTTAAAACGGGAAGACGGGTCTACCTACACCCTTCCGGTTTTTGACATGGAACAGGCCGGCATCATTGATTTTACCAATCCGGAAGCCCGCCGGTGGTATGTGGAACAGCATCAACGGTTACTCGAAATGGGGGCGGATGTCTTTAAAACCGATATGGGCGAAGCCGTGCCGGTTAATTCGGTAGCCGCAGACGGCCGAACCGGAAGGGAATTGCACAATGTGTACAGCCTTCTCTACAACCGGACGGTGTACGAAACCTCCCGGGATTTTTCAGAGGACCACGCGCTGGTGTGGGGACGATCCGGATACGCTGGCAGCCAGCGCTATCCGCTGGGCTGGTCAGGGGATTCTCACTGCACGTGGAACGACATGGCGGCGGTGCTGCGTGCCGGGCTGAGTGCCTCTCTGTCAGGATTGCCGTTCTGGAGCCACGACATTGGCGGATTTCAGGGCGGGCCACCCTCGCCGGAATTGTACATTCGCTGGGCACAATGGGGCTTGTTATCCTCCCATGCGCGCTGCCACGGTACCAATCCCCGGGAACCCTGGGAATTTGGTGAAGAGGCCGTTCGCATCTTCAAAAAATTTGACGAATTCCGCTATTCGCTGTTACCGTATTTGTATTCGCTGGCACACGAGGCAGTCGAAACCGGCTGGCCGGTCGTACGACCGCTGATGATGGAATTTCAACACGTCCCGGTCATTCACGTCTGGGAGCACGAATACCTGCTCGGGCGTGATTTATTGGTGGTGCCGGTCCTCAATCCCGAGGGGCATGTCACATACTACGTACCACCCGGTACCTGGCTGAACTTCTGGACCGGCAAAACGGTGGAGGGAAACCGGGTGTACGAAGAAACGGTTCCTCTGGACACCCTGCCGATTTTCATTCGGGAAGATGCCGTGATTCCTCTTGTAGAACCGGCCCAGTATGTGGGTGAGAAACCCTGGAATCCGTTGGAGATTCGGGTGTTCTTAAAAAACCGCCGTTTTTTTATGATTATGGATGAAGATCGCAAACTGATTTCTGTGCTTGGAAAAAGCGAAAATGGAGAAAAGAGGATTACCCTCGGAAAAACGGGCAAGCGGCTCCACTTGACGTTTTTGGATGAAAAGCGTCCGACATCCCTCTGGCTGGACGGAAAGAGCCTACCGCTGACAAGGAGAGCGTCTTCCATGAAAAGGGCACCCGTCGCCTGGACGAATCCTTCCAGAAGGGAGGTACATATTTTACTGGATGGTGAATCCGGTACGCACGAAATCGTCTTAAAATAAAATTACGGGGTTGTCAAAGAGGGAGGCAAAATGGCTGGTATTCCAGAATCGAGGATCATTCAGCTGCTTCTCGAGGAAGTATCAGGCCTTGATTATTTCGAGAGGCAGATGATCCGGACGGGAAGATTGGAGCGCGCTGTTATTCAA
>JAADHR010000117.1:2191-5250 GCA_013151735.1 Calditrichota bacterium
TTTCGGGGTTTTGACTGTTGGTTACGCAATTGCGTCTATCTTTGTGTTCGGAAAGCCGAAAATCACCTTTCAAGAGATTTACGTGTTTTTTATGCTCTTGTTTTTCATGCTTTTTACCATGAACTGGCTGGACCTGTTTTACAAAAGCAAAAGGCGGGAACTGGTCTACAGAATTTTGGGCCGAGTAAAAGAAGAATTGAAAAACGCATCAAAAAGTTGAAATCTTGAAAATTTTTCTTTTTTTTGAAGAATTTTTTCTTATTTTGTAAAAGTTGGGTTCTCATCGAAGCATACCCCTCAAATAGGTTTTTTCCTTCGTTTTTCTTGAGATTTGCCCATCGGCCAAGCGGGATCTGAAAAAACGAAGCAGCAAGAAACCATTCGGCAATTTTAAGCGAAGCACACATGGCACTTAGGTGGAAAACGGATCGTTTCAGGCCGGGTTAGATCATTTTAGCAAGCAGATGTATTCCAGACAGATGATATCATCACAACCAATATGAAAGGGATTTCCCCGCAAGAAGATTAAATCAGTGTCCTGCAAAAAGGATTTTTCAAAACACTTCAAGCAAACAACCGTTTTTTCCACGAATAGCCAATTGATCCTTAAAAATTGTATCGCCCAAATCCTGAAGGTATTCCCAACGCATTGTCAAAGGGATTTAAAAAGGAAACCACAGTCTTTTTTCCTTCATCAAAACATGAAACATGTTTTTCTCATCACGCACCTAAATGAAGGAGGGTCCCATGCGAAAAACAACACATCCCCGATGGATTAGCCTTTTCCTGTCCGTTTTTTTCTTGCTTGCAGGCGGATTGTGGGCGCAGGAGTCCGACACCGATTTGCAACCCGTCGGTCATCTTGGGGGACAAATCTCTTGCGGCGATGCTCAGGATGGTTTCGTTTACCTCGGGCAGGGGCCGACCGTAACCGTCTCCCGTACCGAATCCAGCGGTGTTACCCAAGTGGCGCAAATCAAATTGCCGGCAAATGTGCTTGCCCTTAAGGCCGGCGGCGACTACCTGTACGTGGTGTTGGAGAAATCCGGTGGATTTTATGTGCTGGACATTCATGACCCCGCCGCGATTGACACGCTTGGAAAGTGTGAACTGGGGTCCGGTTACCAGGCCGGCGTGACGGTGAGTGGATCGCATGCGTACGTGGCCACGCCCGATTACGGGCTTTACATTCTGGATATTTCCACTCCCACAGCGCCTTCCGTTCAAAAGCGGGTTAGCGACATCCAAAGAGAGTTTATTACGATCGACAACAATGCTGCTTACCTTATTTCAAGGTTGGGGGCCGGGGCCAAATTTTCAATTTACGATTTGTCCGATCCGCTCAACCCAGTGAGGAAGAGCGATATGAACGTCAAACATGCCTACTCGGTTGTCGCAACCAACGGAACGGCCTACATTAGCTGTAAAAACCGGTGGGGGAATGACCAACATGGCCTTCGTATTTTCGATGTTTCGGATGCCGCCAATCCCGTGGAAAAAGGTTACCTGCCGACGGGTACCGGCGTTTTTAGCACGGTGATTCATCAGAATACAGCCTATTTGGGCATGCAGGACAGCCTGCTGGTGGTCGACGTGACAGACGCCACAGCACCGAAACGCGTTGGCTTTTACGCATTTCAAAACGCCCACGGGGCGGAAATTGCCAGCCTTTCCTACAAAGACGGCAAACTTTACACGGCCGTGCATGAAAATAATGCCCCGGTAATGGTTTTCGATGTTTCTTCTCCGGCACATCCGTCGGTGTGGACTGTTAGCGGCAAGGCACCGGACGTCGCCATGTCCATTCAACCTCACGGAGAGCAAATTTACATCGCTTCTCTTAAGTCCCTGATGGTGTACAACCGGAACGGATTGGCCATGCCCGTTTTTCGCACAGAGTACTTTGATTATCCCGATCTCACGTATCTGGCGTTTAGCGGCAACACGCTGCTTGGTATTTTGGGTGACGGAAGCGGAATTGTTTGCATAGATGCTTCGGACCCCGATCAGTTGACCAAGCAGGGTGAATATCGTGTCAACAGTTGGGTGGGGCATTTTACCGTCGATGCCAAGCGCGCCTACCTGAAGGTCGGATCCCGTACACTTGAAATCGTTGACATTTCCGATCCAACCAACCCAACCAAACTGGGCAGCACGGACTTGACGGGTGACGCGCGGGCTTTTGCTGCCCGGGACACGCTGCTGTTCTCCGGCTACAAGGTGGATGACACCAACCGAGGTGTGGAGATTTATTCTGTGGCCGACCCTCAGCAAATTCAGCGGATTCACACCATTGCCACGCCGGGTTCCCCAAACGCCTTGTGGAGTGAGGGCGACACACTTTATGTGGGAGGGAACAGTACGCGCACAGAATATTTTCTCCAACTCTATTCTGTTGCCAATCCCGCTTCTCCCGTTTTGTTGGGCGAATTCAGGGGAAGCGGGAAATTGTGGGACATTGAGAAGCGATACGACGCCATTTTGGTTGCGGTAGAAGGCGGCAGCCTGGTCCGCTTTGCGTACAGTGCCGATGCCGGAAAGCTGCAAAAAGTCTCTGAAGCCCATTCGGAGGGCACGCAACAAATTGCTACAACGGAACCGGATGCGGATGGCACCTGTTTGGCTCTGACAACGGAGGGGGCGAGCTACCGGTCGCCGACCCGTTTTTTTGCCAATGCCGCTGACTCCAAAAACGGTGGTAAAAAGAGTGGTGACAAACTCTTGAGCAGTGAAGTCAATGAGGGGAATTATGGGGTGGAAATTCAGAAATTTAAGGTCAAAAAACCGGAAACACAGAAGCCCACGCTTACACTCGGTCACACCCCACTTTCCTACGACCCGATTTGCCCCGAGTGCAAGGACAAGGAATACACCATTGCGCGGCTGAGCGTTTCGGTGGACGAGATCGATAGCTGGGACGTGCATTCCATTCAAATTCAGGGAACCGGCAGCGGCCGGGAGGACAAGTACGTGTCGGCGGTTCGCCTGTACGTCAACGGGGCGCTTGTCCCGAGAAAGGCGTACGCCGCGGACAACGGAACGATTACTTTCGGCATAAA
>JAADHR010000118.1 GCA_013151735.1 Calditrichota bacterium
TCCAAATCGGCCTGTTTGACCTGGGTCAGGGTCGTGTAATTCCCGTACAAGAACGAAAGACGGTAATCTTCGTCCTTAAAATAAAGGGATTTACGCAGCCCCTTTGGGTTCTGATCCGTAAAGCAAAACACACAATGGTTCCCGCACGCCTTGAATTTCAGATCGGCAAATTCCAGTCCAAGGGATTCGTAGGGGTCTTTTTCGATCTCAAGGGTGAAGGCAGACCCATTTCGCTGTACCCGTAGTTCCAGGATGTCATCACTTCCATAAAATCGATAATCGATCACATCCCGTAAAGGATGACCATTCAGTTCAAGGAGATTGTCCCCCGGGCGAAGGTCGATTTTTTCGGCAATACTGTTTGGAGCAACGGCTTTTATTTTCATAAGACGAGATTTTGCAAATTCTTTAAGTCCCTGTGAAATAGTGAAATAAAATATAACCATTTTTTCGGGTGATTACAAATATTTTTGGAATTCGACAGGAGAACATTTGCATTAGCCAGATAACAGAAACGATAATTTTAATAAATCAAAAAAAAGCCTTGCATTCCCAGCGACTATTTATTATCTTTGATTCAATTTTTAGCCAACCAATAGAGGCGCCTGTTGCATCAGTAGTCGTTTTTTTCAGAATGCGGACTGAAATAAAAAACGGTGAAAGGGTAACAGGCCGAAACAGTTTGCTCCCGCATGGCAAATTGTTGGGTCAGTGTGTGAAGAACCACTGGACTGTCACGGAGAAGATTTTCCGTGGAGCGCTATTTGGACGGCCTGCTTCAAAATTCGATAGCACTCGATAATAAAAAGTAGGTTGATTAAATCAGAGCTCTCCGGTTTAATCAGCCTTTTTTTATTTTAGGCCTGATTTTCAAGCATTGCTCCATCCTATCTTTCCGTTACAGATTCAAACCCGCTTACATTTTGGCTGAATGGGTTGGTACAATCGATTCTCACTCGCGCATTCGCGTCGACGAAACAGGATCACTAAGGAAAGGAGCATCACAATGAACATCGCACTCTTGGGCTACGGAAAGATGGGACAAGCGGTTGAACATCTGGCCCGACAAGACGGCCACACGATTTCCGCCATCTTCGATCTCCGGAATCCACTGACACCCCATTCGGATTTACAAAACACAGATGTGCTGATTGATTTTTCCGCGGCGGATGCCGTATTGGCTCACCTGAAATTAGCGGCGGATTTTAACATTCCCATCGTAGAAGGCACCACGGGCTGGTATTCAGAGCTCGGAAACATTCACGAAATTAAAGGATTGACCCTTCTCTATAGTCCCAATTTTTCACTGGGGGTTTTTGCCTTTTCAAAAATCGCCGAATTGGCCGCACAGCTTTTCAACAAAATTGGCGGCTACGACGCCTACATCCACGAGTGGCATCACTCCGGGAAAGCCGACAGCCCCAGCGGAACCGCCAAAAAACTGGCCGAGGGTCTTCTTGCTCATCTGGATACCAAAACACAGATTCAAACCGAAACCAGTCACGGAAAAATTGAGCCCGATGCTTTGCATGTGACCTCCACACGGGCAGGAGCCATCGCCGGAACACACGAGATCGGGTTTAGCTCCCCCTACGATTGGATCACCCTGCGGCATCAGGCAGTTAGCCGAGAGGGATTTGCCGGCGGAGCACTTCGGGCAGCCCGGTGGCTGGTAAACCGAACGGGCATTTTCACAATGGATGATTTAATGAACGATCTTTTTCAGAACTAAACCAACAACCAAACAAAAGGAGTCAACAATGAACGCCACACAATTTCGAGGAACAACTGTCGCACTGGTTACACCCTTCAGGGAAAACGGAGAAATCGATGAGGAAAGGCTGCGCCAACTCGTGGACTGGCACATCGAGCAGGGCACGGATGTTATTCTGGCGTGCGGAACCACTGGTGAAAGCGCCACCCTTTCGCATGAAGAGCACCACCGCGTGATGGAAATCATCATTCGGCAGGTAAACGGCCGGGTTCCGGTTCTGGCCGGTGCCGGAAGCAATTCCACCTCCGAGGCCGTTTCATTGACGCAATTTGCCGAAGAAATCGGTGCCGACGGGATCCTTTCCGTCGGGCCGTACTACAACAAGCCCACCCAGGAAGGATTTTACCGGCATTTCAAAACCATTGCCGAAGCCACCCGCCTGCCGGTCATTCTTTACAACGTACCCGGACGAACCGGCACCAACATTTCCGCCGAAACCACGCTCCGGCTGGCGGAAATCCCAAATGTTGCGGGAATTAAAGAAGCCAGCGGAAAATTTTCCCAGATCATGGAAATCCTCCGGCGCCGTCCGGAAGGTTTTCTGGTGCTTTCCGGCGACGATTCGATTACCCTGCCCCTGATTTCAATGGGAGGCGACGGCGCTATTTCCGTCGTGGCCAACGAAGCGCCTGCCCTGTTTCACGAGATGGTTCATCTGGCTTTTCGCAACCAGTGGGAAGAAGCCCGCACGCTTCATTTTCGGCTGCTCCCGTTAATGGAAATGAACTTCGTTGAAACCAACCCCATCCCCGTGAAAACAGCCCTTGCGCTGATGGGAAAAATAGAGGACAATTTCCGGCTGCCGCTGGTTAAAATGACCGATTCCAACCGGGCAGCATTGGCCGACCTGCTGCGAAATTTGGGTTTGGTCAATTGAGACATTATCCCAGATTTGGAAAACTGATTAAAATCGAATGTCATTGCGAAATACGCCTACTGGCGCGCAATTCCATTTAAATCATTATCAGATTGCTTCGTCCGCCGCGGTTCCCGAGCCTGTCGAGGGACGGCGGACTCGCGATGACAATTCTTACTTAAAGTTTTTCTCCATATTTGCACTGTTTACGGAAAAGTGCAGATAAAATTTTCTTCAGAAGGAGTGATTCAATGGATAATTTGCCCCAGAAAATTGAGGCTTTGTACAAGCAGGAGGAACGGATTCCACCCGATCGTTTCGAACCGATTTTTCAGGAATTTGTTGACGGATTAAATCGGGGAGATTATCGTGCGGCTGAACCCGAAAACGACCGATGGAAAGTGAATTCCTGGGTCAAGCAGGGCATTTTGCTGGGATTCCGTTACGGGAAAATCCGAAAAATTGAGCAGAATTCCGCCTTTTATTTTTCGGACAAGCACACATTTCCCACGCGGCCGATGGAAGAAGCGTCTTCCGTGCGGGTGGTGCCGGGTGGAACCACCATCCGCACCGGGAGTTTTATCGGCGAAAGTGTGGTCATTATGCCTCCGGCCTACGTGAACACGGGGGCTTACATTGGCCACCATACCATGATTGATTCTCACGCCCTGGTGGGTTCCTGCGCGCAGATTGGCTCCCACGTGCATCTGAGCGCCGGCGCACAAATCGGGGGTGTTTTGGAGCCCATTGGTGCCCTGCCGGTTATTATTGAGGGACGATTTTTGGTGGGAGGTGGGAGGAAATTGCGGCGTTTACGAAGGCACAATCGTTATGCGGGGCGCCGTTCTGGGGGCCGGAACGATTTTAACGGCCTCTATTCCGGTGTACGATCTGGTTCACGAAAGAGTCCTTCGGGCGTCAAAGGAACAGCCGCTGGTCATCCCGGAGAATGCGGTGGTTGTCCCGGGGAGCCGCCCCATTACAGGGAACCAATATGCCCGGGAGAATTCCCTGCACATCACCTGTGGGATTATCATCAAATACAGGGACGCCCGAACCGAATCCGCAACGGCGCTTGAAGAGGTGCTGCGGTTGCCCTGAGCCGGGTTCGTTCAAGAAGGGTGCGCTTTTTCTTCTCGGAATAAAAATGACGGCCCATAGGGTTTTGGGCCGTCTGGTTAAAATCCGAACCTTTTATTTTGGACACCCTATTTCTCCCCCACATAAAGGGTTGCAATCCCAAATGTCAGAGGCACGGCTTTTGTGCGCCGGAATCCGGACGCCTCAAGCCGTTTCAGAAAATTTTCCCCGTAAGGGAATGTTTCCACACTCCGATTCAAATAGCGATAGGCTCCCGGAGCGCCCGACAGAAGTCCCCCAATCCCGGGGAGCAGCCTCCGAAAGTAAAACAGGTAAATTTTTCGAAAGAGCGGGAAACCGGGAAGGGAAAATTCCAGGATCAGTACCCGGCCGCCCGGTTTTAATACCCGGTACATTTCACGCAAAGCCCTCCCGATATCCGTTACATTTCGGATGCCAAAGGAAATGGTCACAGCGTCAAACACGTCGCCGGGAAAGGGGAGCTGCATGGCATTTCCGGGGAAAAGGGTTACCACGGACTGTAATTTCCTGCGGGCTATTTTATCCCGGCCAATGGACAACATTTTTTTGGCCGGATCAATTCCCACAATTTTCCCGACTGCGGGCATTTTTTCCAGCAAAAAGATCGGCACATCGGCTGTGCCCGTCGCCACATCCAGAATTCTCAACGGCCGGTCCTGCGGAAGAAATTCTGCTAACTTTTTCCGCCAGCGCACGTCCTGCCGAAGCGACAACAGCCTGTTCAGCCCGTCGTACCAGGGCGAAATGCGATCAAACATCTGATAGATCCGGGTACGCGAGGGCGCATCTTGAGAAGACGTCAAATCACCTCCCGATAAAATCTGATTATTGCACAACTCTATTCCAAGTGAAAAACATGCTGCACCAGGCCCACTTTTTTTCTCTCTAAAAACCGACCATCCCCCGACCGGGCCAAAACCTCCCCATCCGCCACAACCACCCGACCATTGGCTAAAACAAATTCCGGTTTGCCCTGGATTTTAAACCCCTCGTACACCGTGGAGTCACAGTGGTGGTGATGCGTTTTGGCCGAAATAACGTCCTCCCCTTCCGGATTCCAGAGCACCAAGTCGGCATCGGAACCCACGGCAAGGGTTCCCTTGCGAGGGTAGAGTCCGAAAATTTTGGCGGGATTGGTCGCTGTTATCGCAACAAATTGATTCAAGGAAATTTTTCCAGCCAAAACCCCGTACGTGTAAAGCAGTTGCAGGCGATTTTCCACGCCTCCTATCCCGTTGGGGATTTTGGTAAAATCAGACAAATCCCTGTCCTTTTGTCCCTTAAGATTGAAGGGACAATGGTCGGTTCCCACGGTTTGCAGGGCGTCCTCTTTAAGCGCCTGCCATAAGGCCTCTTTGTGCTCCGGCGGGCGCAAAGGGGGACTCATAATATAGGCCGCGGCTTCCCGGGGCGTCCGGTTGTACGCCGTTTCGTCCAACAGCAAATAATGGGGACAGGTTTCTCCGTAAACCGGCTGCCCCCGCTTTCGGGCAGCCGCAATTTCTTCAGCCGCATCTTTTGTCGACACATGCACCACGTACAAGGAAACGCCGGTCACGTGTGCCAGCGTAAGTGCGCGTACAACTGCTTCCCGTTCCAGTTCCGGCGGCCGCGATAAGGCGTGATATTTGGGCTCGGTTTTGCCTTCGGCCAGCAGCTTTTCCTGCAGGTACGTGACGGCATCCCCGTGCTCGCAATGTGCGGTAATGAGAGCCTTCAGGCGAGCCGCTGTATCCATCACCCGAATCAGATCCCGATCCTCCAGGCCGATGGTTTCTTTGTACGCCAGGTACACCTTAAAGGAGGGAATGCCTTCCTTTTCCACGCACCGCTGCATTTCTTTTTGAGTAAAATCGTTCCAGCCGGTTACGCTCATGTGAAGTCCGTAATCACACAGAGATTTTTTTGCCAGCTCCTGGCGTTCCCGAAGGGCTTCAATCAGGGATTGATTTCGCCCGGGCGTCACAAAATCGATAATCGTGGTGGTTCCTCCTGCCAGAGCAGCCGCTGTGCCGGAGGCAAAATCATCAGACGAAATCGTGCCGCTCACAGGCAATTCCATGTGCACGTGCGGATCAATACCGCCCGGGAAAATCTGCAGACCGGAGGCATCCAGAACCCGCGTGCCGGCATCCCATTTTTCCAGATTTTCGCCAACCGCCTGGATTCTGCCATCAACGATTAAAAGATCGCCCGTAAAAACATGGGACTCTGTAACAATCTGGCCCTGCTTAATGAGAAGTGATTCCATGACAAAAATCCCAATTCCGCTTAAATTCTTTATTTTGATTTTTCAAAATGCGTTTGATTTAAAGCCCTTCCCACGAATTTCACTTATTTTAACAAATTGATTATAAGGTGATTTACGTCATTCGTGCTTTTTAGAGCCACTTAATAATAATATACAAAATTTTTCGGATCGTGCCCACACAAATCACCACAACATCGATTTTTTCGATCCTTTGCGCCCTCCGCTCGCCACGGTCCATCAACCTTCGGCCGATACTCGGCGACCTCCACACCCTTCGATTGCCCCTTCAGTGCCAATTGTTAATTATCGCTTGACTTCTTAGTGCCTGATCATTAAATTGAATATGGCTTTTATTTTGAAAAAAGTCATGAAACATTCCCCTTTTTTTGATTTCATCGCAAAACTCCAGGGAGGGCATTATGAAGTCTATTTTTGCAAAGGTCTTTTTGGCTGTTTTTCTCCTGATCCCTTCTTCGCTATTTCCCCAGATGTTCGGTCAAAATAAGGTCCGCCACCACCTGAACTGGAAAGTTCTCGAAACCCCTCATTTCAGAATTCACTTTTACGGAAAGGCCAATTTCCTCACCGACTTTGTGGCCGACGTGGCTGAATCATCCTATGCCTCCCTTACCCGGGATCTGGATTATGAAATAGCAACGCCGATCCCGATTGTTTTTTACAAATCCCATGCCGATTTCGAGGAGACAACCGTTTCGCCCCAAATTCAACCGGAATCCACCGGCGGGTTCACGGAAATGCTTCGGGACCGCGTGGTTATCCCTTATGAAGGATCGTGGGAACAACTTCGCCATGTGATTCATCACGAACTCACCCACGCCGTAACGCGACAGTTTTTCTACGGCGGCGGGGTTGGTGCCGCTTTTTCCGGCATGTCTAAATTGCGGCAGCCCCTGTGGTTTGCAGAAGGTCTTGCGGAATTCGAATCCCTCGGCTGGAACACGGAAGCGGCCATGTATGTGCGCGACGCCATCATTTTCAATTACCTGGCCCCCATTCCCGCCCTGAACGGATACATGGTTTACAAGGGGGGACAATCGCTTTACAACTTTATTGAAGATCGTTACGGGCGGGAAAAAATTAAGGAAATTTTGTGGGAAGTAAATTCCACGCGGAATGTTCAAAAGGGATTTGAAAAAGCCCTGAACCAGCCGTTGCAAAAACTGAGCGATCAGTGGCACACATACGAAGAGACACTCTGGTGGCCGGAAATCAAAAGGCGTGAGCAAACACCCAACTACGCCCAAAAACTGAGCAATCATCTTCAATGGCAAAATGCCATCAACAACAGCCCTTCACTCTCCCCGGACGGGGAACGAATTGCCTTTCTTTCCAACAAGGGCTATTATTTTGATATCTATTTGATGTCTGCCACAGACGGAAAAATCATCAAAAAACTGGTCAGCGGCCAGCGCAACAAAGAACTGGAAGAAATGCATTTTCTGAAACCGGGCATTGCCTGGTCGCCCGACGGGAAAAAAATTGCCTTTGCTGCAAAGGGCAACTACAGAGATTTGCTTTACATTCTTGACGTTAAAAAACGGAAAATTGTAAAGAAATACGACTTTCATCTGGATGGCCTGTTTTCGCCCTCGTGGTCACCCGATGGAAAACGAATCGCTTTCTCGGGCTTTAAAGATGGCCAATGCGATATTTTTGTGCTGACTCTGGCCACAGGAAAGATACAAAAAGCGACGGATGATATCTTCAGCGATACCTCGCCCGTGTGGGGACCCGACAGTCAAACCATCGCCTTTGTTTCCGACCGGCAATCCATTACGGACCCCCGCTTTCAACCGGATAATCAGTTTAAAATCCAAAAATTCAACTACCGGTTTACCAATATTTACACGGTTTCGGCAGACGGCTCCTCCATGAAACAAATTACGCACACACCCTATTCAAACAACAAATCCCCGGCCTGGTCCGGCGATGGAAAACGCATTGCCTTTGTCTCCGATCGGAACGGAATTTTCAATATTTACCTGAAAAACATTCAGAACGATTCCACCTGGATTATGTCTAATTTGTTGACGGGTGCCGATCAGCTAAGCTGGATTCCCCGGCTGCACCGATTGGCATTCACCTCCTATTTTCACGGTGGATATGACATCTATTTAAAGCGGGATTTTTTGGCCGAAAAGGGGCGGTATCCCAAGCTGACCCCGATTCCAACCAACCAAAAAATTCATCGCAAATTATCGCCCGAAGCGGTAAACAAGCCCTTCTCTTTCAAAATTTCCCATGTTCGAAACCTCTCCAACGCCTTTCGGTCTTTTGTGTTTGATGACGATTTTAAAAACGGACAGGTCCCGCGCTGGCACACCCCCAAAACGACTAAAACCAAGGGGCCTTTCAAGAAAACCATCAAGCCCTATCGGATTAAATTCCTCCCCAATCTGGTAACCGCCAATGCCGGTTACGACCAGTGGTACGGACTGCAGGGTTTGACCCAGCTTTCCTTTTCAGACCTTTTGGGCGGACATCAAATCAATATTCAGGCAGATATGTTTTATTCACTCAGCAACAGCAATTTTGCCATTTCCTACAACTATTTGCCCAGACGAATTCAAACTTCGATTGGACTCTATCACTACCCCTATTTCATCTGGACGGGTTACGGATTATTTCGCTTTCGAAATTATGGAATTTCGGCCAATTTCATGTATCCCTTTAGTCGATATGAACGCATCGAGCTGGGAACCAATTTTATTAACACCAGCCTGGAAAACCTCGACTATCCTCAACTCTTTAAGTATCCCACAAAGCGAAATATTATTCTCCAACTATCCCATGTAACAGATAACTCGGCCTGGGGCCTTGTGGGACCCATTGCCGGAAGCCGAACCAATGTAACCCTTCTCGCCGCTCCGAAAATCTCAAAATACAGCCTGGATTCCTACGCCATTATGGGCGATTTGCGTAAATACATTCTTTTTGGGGCCACGCATTCCTTTGCTGCGCGGCTGTCTTTTGGCGAAAGCTGGGGACAAAACAAGCAGCACTTTTTCATGGGAGGCGTCTCAAACTGGATTAATGGGAATTTTTATCAGAACATTCCGCTTACATCCATTGCCGACTATTACTTTACACATTTTGTGACCCCGCTGCGGGGCTACAATTATTACCAGCGTACGGGAACAGGCTACGCTCTTTTGAATCTGGAATACCGTTTCCCGCTTATTCACTACCTGGTATTCGGATTCCCTTCTGTCTGGGGACTATCAGAAATACGCGGCGTCTCCTTTCTCGATATGGGCGGCACGTGGAACCGAATCAAAGATTTTCGCGGGATGATAACCGACGTGTCCGGGAAAAATCATCTGCGAGATATTGCGATGGGATACGGCGTCGGTGCGCGATTCTATTTTTCCTATTTTCTGATTCGGTTTGATGTGGCCTGGAATACGGATCTTTCCCGGCAGAACGGACCCAAATATTACTGGTCACTGGGTACAAATTTTTAGCGGTCTATTTGCTGACATAGAATCGGTCTCTAAACCAATCCACCATTCTTTAAACGCCTTTTTTATGGGAGGTCTTATGAAGATAAAAAGAGTTTCATTTTTTCATATTGCCCTGATATTGGGAATTTTGACAGCAACCGTGCCCGCCCGTTCCCAATTCCATTTTTCTCAGAAAAACCGGGTTGAGTTTGAGTACTGCATGTACGATCTTCCGGGACAAACCCTCAAACAGAATAAATTACTGGTCATTTTTCGGGTCCCGTACGATAATCTCCTTTTCGAAAAACAGAAGGATTCCTTTTTTGCCTCCATTCTGTGGACACTTACGATTCAAAATAAGGATAAATCAACGGCTTTCACAAGAGACTACAGAGATACGCTCCGTGTCGCTCATTTTAAAGAAACCGTTTCCCAGAAAGATTTCCTGCAGCATGTGCAAACGATCAATCTCAAACCCGGTGAATACACGCTTCTTATTCGCCTAAATGATCAAATTTCCCACGCGGTTTCCATCCGCAGGGGAGATTTTGAGGCCAGAAATTTTGACAGCAACAGGGTTACCTTTGGTGATCCGATTATCCTGAAATCTCCCCCGGGGGATTCACTTGACATTGAGGACATCATTCCCCCGTTTGTCCCCATTCAGCAGGATTCATTCGATGTTTATGTGGATATTGTGTCGCCGGCACCGCAGACAACGCTTCAACTTTCGGTAGATTTACAGCAATTGAATGGGAAATCCGTATTAAAAAAGGATGGTTTTGTAACATCCACCTCCAAAAGGGCTAAATTCTACACCACCCTCCATACAGCCAATCTGTCAGATCAACATTACAAACTCAAAATCTCCGCCGTTCATGTCAAATCGCGACCGGTCTATCAATATCTCTGGCTGAAAAAAAAGATTAATGCCTTGCTCAAAGGAAATATTTCAGCCATTATTGGCCCGCTTCAATATGTTATGAATTATTCGGACTGGATTCGTCTGAAACACGCGCCACCGGAGCAGCAAAAAGAGCTGTTTAAAAAATTCTGGGAGAAGCGAAATCCCCTGCCAGACAGCCCGACCAATCCGCTTCTGGAAGAATTCTACCGGCGCGTGCAATTCGCCAATGAGAATTTTTCTTCATCGGGCGCGCCAGGCTGGCAAACCGACCGGGGAAGGATTTACATTATCTACGGACCACCCGATGATATTTACAGAAATGACGCAAATCTTTTCAGTAATGAGCCCCCGTATATCATCTGGACTTACAACAACCTGAGGCTGCGCTTTGTTTTTGTCGATGAACTAAATATCGGGGATTACCGGTTGGTTTCAAGAGAAACCTTTTAATCCGTTCTAAACCAAAAAAAGAAGGCTTCCGATTAAATCGGAAGCCTTTTTCGTTTCAGCAAATGAGAATTTTTTCCCTTTTTAGTGAAGAATCCGGGATCAATACACACCGATATATTTTATACCGGTTCCAATCAATTTCTTGCCCGGCTCCCAACCTGCGGGTGCAGCTTTGCCCGGATTTTTGGCAATTGTCTGCAACGCCTTAATTTGCCGAATCAATTCGTTCACATTTCTTCCCAGCGGTGGCGTCAGGACCTCCACGGCCATAATTTTACCGTCGGGGTTAATGATAAAGCGTCCCCGGTAGGCCATGCCCGTTTTGGGATTGTAAACACCATAGGCCCGGGCAACCGCTCCGTTGTGATCTGAAGCAATCGGATACTCAACCTTTTTGATCGAAGGAGAGGTCTTCTTCCACATCCAGTGGGAAAACTGCGAATCCGTGCTTATTGCAATCACCTCCACATTCATGGCCTTGAGTTCCTTGTATTTAGCTGCAACTGCAGCCAATTCCGTCGGTCAGACGAATGTGAAATCGCCGGGGTAGAAACAAACGACTCTCCATTTACCCGCGTAATCGGACAATTTAATGGTTTTAATCGTGTTTCCAACCACCGCAGGCAGACTGAAATTAATTGCCTGATCACCCGGCAAAAGCACATGCTGCTGCATGGGCTGAGCCATCATCTTCCCCATGTGAGGCATGGCGGGCATTTTCTTTTCCATCTTGGGCGCATTTGACGCCCCGCAGGGCCCCAACACCTGGGCAGACCCCACGCTGCTGATTGCAAAAATCAGCGCAGCTGCGACTAACAAGATTCCTGTTTTTTTCACGTTCTCACCTCCTTTTCCGTTTAAGCCTGTTTTTTTCCGGTCGGCTCTTTTTTCCTCTGCGGCTCTCCGTGCCATCGGTCCTTCAACCTGCACGGCGAGCCGCTGAGAAGCTCCGTGTTTCACAGAAGCAAATTACTCACTTCGAATTCGAGGCTTTTTTTAAAATTGAATGCGTTTGGCAGATTCAGTCACGCCCCTAAAAGGCCTCATCGGGTTTCCATTCTTCCCAGATTTTGCCGGCTTTGGCAATTCCCGGTTTAAGCGTCGGCTTGCCGGGAACCCATCCAGACGGGGTGACCTCACCGGTTTTGCGAACGTGCTGAAAGGCCTTCAATTGCCGAATCAGTTCACTCACATTTCGGCCAACGGGCGGCGTCAGCACCTCCATCGCCTGAACGACACCGTCCGGGTCAATGATAAAGCGGCCACGGATATTTACACCGCCTTCTTCGCTGTAAACACCGAATTCACGACCGATTTTGCCATTGGGATCAGATAACATGGGGTAAGGAATTTCCGGCACCATCTTGCTTAATTCAGTTTCGTGCCAGACTTTGTGGGAAAAAACACTGTCAACACTAACGGAAAGGACCTCTGCATCTAATGCAGAAATTTCATCATACTTGGCGGCAACTGCCGACAATTCTGTGGGTCAGACAAATGTAAAATCACCGGGATAAAAACACAATATTACCCATTTGCCTCGATAATCGGACAACCGAACTTCCTTCGTCCCGCCCTTGTAATAGGCATTGGCGACAAAATCCGGTGCCTCTTTTCCAACCTGTACAGCCATAATTGCCTCCTTTTTTGTTAGATAAAAACACACTTGTTAAGAATCGCTACTATTATTAAATTTAATAGTTAAATTTGTTTTTGTCAAGTAAAATTTTTAGGGGTCTAGTGGAATTCTTATGCGAATTATTTTAGCGGAGCCTACTAAAAGAAACCTTAAAATCGGTGGAATCCATCCATTTCTGACCCTCCCTCCGGCCTCCTCCCTGATTTCAGGGAGGGAGAGTCAGGGGGTGGGTTCAAAAGGCCGGGTTTTATTTCCAAAAAGACCGTCTTTTCCACAAAAATTCCAGTAGAACCAAATTTTCAGGGTCTTTTCGGCAACCATTAATGATTCAGTTTCCAAAAGCCTCTGCCCGCTAATTTTGCGACTTTTCACGAATTGATTTTATTGAAATTAAAGCAGCGCAATTTGTCCAACTTGTGGTTTTTGGAGTGAACCCGGTAATTAATCGACTTTGACCTGTAATCTATCTCTCTCTTACACGAAACTCCACCTCCGATGCCCGCCCTTCATCATCCATGCAAATGATTTTGTGTGTGCCGGGTTCCGGGGAAATAAATTTTCGGGTAAAGGGCTTGCCTGACCAGATCAGCCTTCCGTCCAAAAACCAGAATACTTTTCGTGCATCACTTGCAACAGACGCTTTCAGCAATATTTTCTGAAAACGGATATCCGCCCGCGGACGAATAAAATAGTCCGCTTTGGCAATTGGAGACTGGATAACGGGACGGTTCTCGTTTTCCAGATGTGAACATCCGGGAAAATGTTCAGGAATTTTGTCCACCGGATAGCCGTTCTTCTTCAGCCAGGAGGAAACCCGGGGAGGCCAGATTTCAACCACCCGTTCTGTGTACGTTCGACCGGCTTTGCAGAACGAGCACAGTCGGGTGTGTGTTTTTTGATCAATCAGAATTTTTCGATGAACAGAGCACGGATCGTTCGGGGAAATTCCCGGCAAATAGAGCTCTTCTACCGTAGCGTCACAATTCCCGGTGGGGACCATTCCGCTGACCGCACACACCCGCCGCCGCTTCACACTTTTCGGGCGCACAAACCAGCGACTTTCTTTTATCGATTGAAGCGATTGAAAAATGGAAAACATAATCGGTGCGGCGGCCTCAGCTCCCACCAATTCCGGAACCCCGGTGCCGTCGAAATTTCCCACCCAGACACCCACCGTAAAATCTGGCGTAAACCCAATGCTCCATGCATCCTTGTGTCCGTAAGACGTCCCGGTTTTCCAGGCAATTTTCGGCAGGCCCGGCGCCGATTCCCATACAGCCGGCAAATCCGGCCGATGAAGCTGGCTGAGAATTTCGGCCGTCAGAAAACAGGCCCCTCTACTCAAAAGCCGCCTACCGGGACCGATTTTCTGATCTTTTAGCAGCCGGTAAGAATAAAATTCTCCTCCTGAAGCCAATCCCGAATAGAGACTGGTTAACTCGATCAGAGAAATATCACAGCCTCCCAGAGCCAGCGAAAGACCGTAGTAAAGATCGTTCTGTCGAAGGGTCGACACACCGGCTTTTTTCAGGAAGGTGTACAATCCGTTTCCCCACATTCTGGCATATAATTTGACCGCCGGCACATTCAGCGACCGGATTAAAGCGTCTTCGGCGGTTACCACTCCGTGGTACATTTCGTCATAATTTACCGGCCGGTAACCCGAATAATTAACCGGAATGTCAAAAAGGGCCCGTTTCGGAGAAATGATTCCCCGGTCGAAGGCCAGGGTATAAATGAAAGGCTTTAGCGTTGAACCCGGGGATCGAGGTGCCGTGGCCCCGTTTACCTGCCCCTGATGGCAACCATCATTGAAATCGTATGAGCCCACCAGAGCCCGTACGGCATGTGTGTGATTGTCAATAATAACCACCGCTCCATTTGAAATGCCTTTCGCCCGCAGAGGGGTTAAATCATTTTTAAGGGCCGCCTCAGCCAGATGCTGAATCCGGGTGTCAACGGTGGTAAAATAGCTCTCATGTCCCGGTATGTGCTGTATCAGCCAATTGGCCAAATGCGGGATTTTGAGCGGAGGAGAAAACCGCTTTCGGGGAATGGGTTCTTCAAGGGATTCTTTCAGTTTTTTCGCGTTAAACACATGGTTTCGCATTAAAATCGAAACAACCCTTTGTCGCGCCAATCGGGCTTCTTCCGGATGGAGGTCCGGCCGAAACCGGGTCGGCGAATTGGGAATTGCGGCCAGCAGAGCCGCTTCTCCCAAACTGAGATGATCGGGACTTTTATTAAAATACAGGGTGGAGGCCGCCCCCACACCCACAATATTTCCACCGTACGGGGCCAGATTGAAATAGAATTCCAGGATTTGCTTTTTTGAATAGTGTACTTCCAGTTGGAGCGCCCGAAAGGCCTCGATTACTTTGCTCACCAGCGTCCGCTTTTTGGGCTCCATCATTCGGGCCACCTGCATCGTAATGGTCGATCCCCCTTCAACAATATGCCCCGCACGAAGATCGGTCAGACCCGCGCGGACAACTGAAACGGGATTGATCCCAAAATGCCAGTAAAAGTACCGATCCTCAAAAGCCAAAACCGCCTGTTTAAGAAGGGGAGAAATCCGGTCGATTTTCACCCGGATCCGCCACGCATCATCCGGCGCCAGAAAAACGTGCAGCATGTGCCCCTGATTGTCGAAAACCACGGGAGATGCCGGAGGATTTAGTCTCGATTTGGGAAGCGGGAAAAATACATCCAACAAAACGAACGTACTCAGAAGTCCAACCCAACTGATGAGCACCAGGCGAAAATATGTCCGTTTTCCCCAAAACGTACGGAAGGATTGAAAGTACCTTTTCATAGCTGAGTCTATTTCAAAAGCCGCCAATACGGTGTTCTCATTCTTCCGCCCCAATAATCCGCACACTTCCGCTGGATGCCACAGACGATTTCTGCGGATCGTACATGGCTTCGGCGTGAATCGGGGGCAGAATGAATTTTCCGGCCGTCACGGCCCGGAGACTGTAATAAAATTTATACAATTTGCCGGCGTGAAAATTCCCGTAAAAAATCAATCGATCGTCACGAACATCCACATAAGCCGGGTGGTAATTCTGTTTTCCAATCCAGGGAATGCCTTCCCGTGATTGAAGCCGGGTGTTTTCAATCTCAAATCCGGCCGGAAGCATATCCACAACCGCCACATTTTTCAGGGATTCGTCAGGTGCTTTTATCGTAATTTCTGCCACAATCAGGTCGCCCTGACGAATGGTATTGTAAACGAGCGGATTCCCTTTATCCGTTAAATACCGGCGGCGGGCGATGAGGTCGTTATCCTCTTCCGGAATATTCAACCGCGAGGAAATTCCCTGAGCCTGCCAATAATAATAGCATTTTCCAGTGCCCTTGATTTGAATCCGAACGGAGCGCCCGTCCCATTCCTTGCTGGAAAAATGCCCTCCCTTCGAATCGAAGGTCGCCATCTGCTTTCCATTTATTTGAACGTGCCCCGTAAAGGCGGACCGGGAATTCTGTTTTAGGGCCTTCGCAATGGCGATCAAAGCAAACGCGTTGTCTTGTGTGGATGGCCAATACCCGTTCTTCCCGGCCTCTTTTGCCAATTCTTTTACGAGAATGGGAATGGCTGGATTCGAAGGGTCGATCTCGGCCAGAACCGTGAGAATGATCGCCTGGGCCCGGATGGGCGAATTCAGGTTGCCTCCGCTTTCACGGGTTTTCCCGGTGGGGAGCGTGAATTTTTTCGGAAGCAAAGACAGCGCCGTCTGAACGTCCCCGGTCAATCCGAAAGCTCCCGCCAACTGGTAGCGGGAATACAGGGGAAGTTCAGGTAATAGATTATTCTTCAAATACAGCATGGTAGCTCGGTCCGGTTGATGGGCTCGCGCCAGTACGTAACAGGCGTAAGCAGACCGTTCATAATTCGCCCGTCCCTCATTTGTGTAGCTTCTGGCAAAGCCTTTAAGGGCTTTCAGCAAAAGCCGGTACGATCGAGAGGAGACATCGTATCCCTTCTTCTTTGCTTCAATCAAAAAATGGGAGGCATAAATGGAGCCCCATGGATTCACATAATCACCCCCGGGCCAGTAGCTAAATTTTCCATTCCCCAATTGCATGGCTTCCAATCGGGCAATTCCCTGATTGACATAATAATCGGCGCTGTTTGTACGAAACAAGGCCGGCTCAACCACCCGGGCAAGATCAGAAAAGTACAGGAGCGGAAAGACCGTAGATGTAACCTGCTCGACGCAGCCGTACGGATAGTGGAGCAAATATTGCAAACTCCTGCCGAATTGAACAGCCGGAAAAGACGAAAGCGTCAGGGAAAAGCTCTGGGTTCCGGGCAAATAATCGGCGGGAAAGCGAAATTCCCCCGGTTTATCCTGGGTGACGGTACCGCTGCCTGACCGCGTTACAAAGGGAACCGGAGGCCTCAGGGGGATCTGAACCGTTCGATCCGTTTTCGCCCCGTTGCCCTGAGCCTGAAGATAAAGCTCAATCCGGCCGATTGTTTTTTTGGCCTTCAGATCAAAATAAACCGCCTTTTCTTCACCCTTGGCCAGATGCATTTCACGACGTTTGGATCCCACAACTTTAACCGGCCCTTTTGCCGACAACTCAATTCTGAAGGCTCCGTCTTCTTCCGTACCATTAAATACATTTACAGGAACAACAAAAGAATCCGTGCTCGCGACAAACCTCGGAAATGTAGGCGTCAGGACGATGGCATCGCGAATCCGAACATTTTTTTTCTGACTCCCGAATTTATTTTCGGAAAAAGCCACGGCCATAACCCGAAGAGATCCGTTAAACCGCGGAATGTTGAACGTGACCTGTCCCCTTCCATCCCGATCGGTTTTGATGAGCCCCGACCAAAAGGCCACGGGTTTGACGCGAGTAACACCCACCGGCGAAATCTGGCGCTTTCGGGCAGCCTCTACCATTCCCCCTCCCGGAGAAGACTGGGATTTAATTTCAGGCAGAATGACGGAGTACATATCGAACGATTTCACCTCCAGCCGCTTCTTTCCGTAAAAATAATTCATGGGATCGGGAGGTTGAAAATCCGTTAACTGGCAAATTCCCTCATCCACAGCCGCAATCGTCACATACGTGGGTCTGTTTTGGGTGTGAAGAACGTGAAATTTTACCGTCAGCTTCCGTTTTGAGTGCATTTTTTCCGGAACCGTGAGCCGAACCGCCAAACGTTTTGCCCGGGTATCTACAAATAGAGGCGCTATTCCAAACGCCCGGGCCGGCATGTTGCGTTCCAGCAAAAGCGAAGACCGGATGACATGCGCCGACACGTACACATTCGGTTCAAAGGAGGTTTTTACCGGAAGGTTGATTGTGGCCGTATTTCCTTTGAGGGTGTACGTTTTCTGGAAGAGAATACCATCCCGTTCGACGGTGAGCAAAAGGCGTCCGGCAAAGGGTGCACGCACCTGAACCCGGGCCACATCCCCGGGCAGGTAGGCTTTTTTATCCAGACCAATTTCTATTTTCTCCGGGTGATCCATCGCCCAGGGCGCATATCCCCATCCGCTGGCATAGAATGTAACGGAGGTTGAAACTCGGGATTTCGAATCCCTGACCACAACCCGATACTTGCCGTAATCCGCGGGAGTCACCTCAAATACCTGAGGTTTTTCTGCAGAAACAAGCGAAAATTTCTTAACAAGACTCTCTGCTTTCTCCGAAACGTAGTGATATTTTCCGTTCACACGTTTTAGAATTGAATGCCAGTAAATGCGGTAAAACTCCACCCGAACCGGACGTTTCGCAATCGCTTTTCCGTCGGGCGAAACCACAACAAATTCCATTTTTGTTCCGGAATTGATTTTGGCGTATCCCGGCTCCACCTTGCGCAACCCGATGTAAACATCGGCCGGGTGGATCAGGACACTTTTGTAGGCCGTCACCCCTCTTCCACCGGGTTCCAAAACGGTGGCCGAGAGAATTCCACGCAGACCCGACGGGGGATTCAGGTTTCCCGGGATGTGATAGCGGTAGACGTAACGACCGTTTTTGTCCAGACGCTTTTCATCAAAATCAAAATAATCTCCCGGAAAGGATTTCCGTTCATCGCGAAAGGTAAATCCACGCCACTGCTTTGGAGAAAAGTCGGCATTTTCGAGTGCAATTTTGGCGCGCACCCGGCGATTGGAAGCAGGCGGCCCAAACAGGGTCACGGCATCAACCGTAATTTTCATCTCGCTTCCTGTTTGATAGGCATCCCGGTCGGTGGTAAGACGAACCTTCATTCGATCGGGGATAAAATCCTCCACATTAAATGTGGTGCGTCCGATTTCATCCTTTTCTCCGATTAAAATAAGCGCCGTGTACTTCCCTGTTTTCAGATACCGGGCAATGGTGGCCTGAAACTCGGCTGCCCCCTCTTCGTTGAGCATTTTCTGCTGCTCATTCACAATCTTTTCATCGGGACCCAAAATCCGAAGCCGAACCGGGAACGGGGTGGGCACCCGAATTTCTTTCTCCCGAACAATTGTTGCCAGATGAACGGTCTCACCGGGGCGGTAAATATCCCGTTCGGGATAGACGAACGCCGAATACCCGTTTTGCAGCATTCGGGTTCCCCCTACATCAAAATCGGACGTGGACAACTGCCGATTTTTTAGATCCAGAAAGGAAAAATCCTCTCCGCTTTTCACGGTAATGAGGTACGGGGTAAATCCCTCCGAAAGGGCCGTAAAATTTTTAAAAACGGCAATTCCTTCCGAATTGGTCGTCTGGGTCGCAATAATTTGGTTGTTTCGACTGAGAACCGTCACGCGCGCATCGGCAACCGGATTTAAATCGCTCAAAGAATTAACCCAGACATACAAATCGTTGCTGGCCTTTTTGGCCAGAATTCCCAGGTTTGTCACCAGCACCCAACGGGCCACCCGATTCCAGCGGTGGCTGCTCTGGCGGGCAATAATCCTGTAAATGCCGGGTTTTCCTTCCGGGAGATACTTCTTCACCGAAATGGGAGTTACCACCTCTTGGTTTTTTTCGTAGCGAACCACTTTTTCAAAATGTTCGATCTCCTTCCCCAACGCTTTCAAATCGAACCAGCCGTAATCGTAAATATCCGATAAATTATTAACCGAATTCAACAGGTACACCAGATTGTTGTCAAACACCTTTTGAACATCGATTGCAAGTTTTCGCACATTAATTGTGGACACACCCAGGTTCAAACTGCCGCCCAGGGGCAGATAGTATCCCTTCCCGACCCAGTCCAGTTGAGGGCGAATCGTGATCGTTTTAAACTGGACCGTGGTTGAGAAATCCTGCGGAAGCGTGGAGCCGTCAATCGCCCGCAGTCCCTTTCGCAGGGTAAGAACGTAGGAGGTGTCCGATGTGAAATTTCCAAGAATAAGGGATGAATTGCCTTCGCACAGAATGCGGTATTTTACGGCCGGCCGAATGGACACAAACTGTTGACTGCTGTCCAGTTGAACGGGAATATTAAACGTGATTCGAATGCGCCCCTGCGTGTTGGATTCCCTTATGGGAACAACCCGCTCCACGCGCAGCCGGGTCTTCCCCGGCAGGGTTATCGGTTTTTGGAAGGTTTTGGCCAACCCTGAACCGCCTCCCACACAAACCAATCCGGGAAGGACTTTCAGTTGAATGGATTTTTGTTTCTTGCCGCGGGGAACATTGGGCACGATCAATGAAATCACCCGATCCGGGCTGGTGGTTGTGATCCGGAAGGGAATTTTCTTTCCCTTACCGGAGGTGATACGAATGTACTTTTGCGCCTTTTGGGGATCGACCTTGTAATTGAATTCGATCGTACCGACCAGATTGACGGACTGCCTGACGCCGGGCAAATATTTAACGACCAGCGAGGCATTGACCACCCGGATCGGTTCCGTGTGAAAGAAGAATCTTCGTTTACCAACCAAACGAAATCCATGAGAAGCAATTGGTTTTTCCGAAACAATGGCTGTGTAGGAGGTTGCGGGCGCCAGTTGAATATCCGGATAAAACCTCAGTTTGTTGGAAGCGATCCAGCGACATTTCCCGGGAAGGTTCGGCTCAAAGTAAATCGCTTCCTGGGGTACCGCTTTGTTAACCTCAGACTCACTGATAATGTTTTTTGAAAATGTTACCGTAAAATTGGTGGTTCGTTCGACGCTCCCCTGGGGCGAAAAACGCAGGACAGACACCGTTTCCCCCTGATTGGGTTTGACAAACAGAAGATAGAGAATCACCACAACCAACAGGGTAACCACTGCCCCCAAAACGGTATACGCCATTTTTGCGAGTCCGCCTTTTCCGGCAGAGTGGTGGTGTTCACCGGGAGCGCCGCCGGTTTCCGGAGAAAAAAATGACAGGTGATTGGGTAGATTTTTCATGAGACGTTTCCCTCTCCCAAAAGATAGTCATTGCCAATGAGGTTTTTTATGTTATTTATTTAAGTTACACAGAGGGCCTCAAAGAACCACGGAGGGCCACAGAGAAAAAACTACTCAAAATTCAGTCCGAAAAATGGGCTTTTCCTCTGCGGTTCTCTTCTTTTCTCCCTCTGTGAAACTCCGTGTTATTTTTTTACTGCACAGAGCAGGAAAAGAACCTACTTTGGATTCTCCCATTTCGTTTCAAAATAGGATTCGTAGATTTTCTTCTGTAATTCCGTTGGTTTTTCAATCTTGCGAATGGCAAAATGGGTGTCCGGTTGCAATCCCAACTTTAGAGAAATGTCCCGAATGAGTCCCCGTCGATTCAGAAGAACGCGAACCCGCTCGCCCGGGTGTTTTCGTTGGAGATATTCCTTTACATTAGAGACGGTTACGCGAAAATTATCGATGGCCAGAATTTCGTCATTGACGTAAATCCCCGCCCGGAACGCCGGACTTCCTGCCAACACGGTCCGTACCACCGCATTTCCATTCTTAGAGGCAAATGCCATTCCGGAATAGCCCTTCAGAGAGTCCTCGTGAGACAGGCCCTTTTTGTAAAGCTCAATTCCCGCCAATCGAAAATAGCGGTTGTAATCGATTGAATCCGTTCCACTCACATAACGAGAGAAAAAATCTCCAAGAGGCAGGCCCGCCAGCGCTTCACACTCCTGCTCAAACTCGCGTTCCGTGTACCAGCGATTCAATTTTTTGTAATATTTTTGATAAAGATGCCGCATCAAATCATCCAGAGATTGGGTGCCCTTTGTCTGGTGGCGAATGATCAAATCAAGCAGGGTTGCAATCATGGCCCCCTTGTTGTAATAGGAGATCGTTGTATTTACCGAATTTTCGTCGCGCCGATAGTATTTAATCCAGGCATCAAAACTGGCCTCGTCCACCGGTTCAATCCGATTTCCGGGCGTGGCGGCCAGGTATTTCGCGCCGCTTGCCAAACCTTTCATGTAGGCTTTCGCCGAGCGAAATTTGGCACGAAGCATTGTTTGTCCCCCGTAATACGTGGTAAAACCCTCTGCAACCCAGAGCAGCCAGGTGTAATTTTCACGATCATAATCAAACGGCCCCAGCGCTTTGGGACGCAGCCGTTTCACATTCCAGTTGTGAAAATATTCGTGGGCCACCAGCCCCAAAAATCCATTAAGTCGTTTGCCCTGGAGCGCCCATCGATCCACCTGCAAAACACAGGAATTGCGGTGCTCCAGCCCCCCGCCGCCAGAGGGTTGAAATTGCACCAAAAAAACATACCGCGGATAATCGATGTCCCGCATAATGCCGACTTCTGTTTCCACGATTCTTTTTATTTTTTTTGTGATGGAATCCGCCTGAAATTTCCCCTGACCGTAGATTGAAATTTCGTGGGGAATGCCGTTCACGGAAAAGGACAGAATTGTTTGGTTGCCGATCTCGATGGGACAGTCCACCAGTTCATCGTAATTCTGTGCCAATCGAACAAAGGGATTCGACGGACTCGCCGGCAGTCCTGTTGAGATTTTCGTCCATTTTTCCGGCGGATGCAGAGTAATCGTGAGGGGATGTCCCTTCAATTCAAATCCTTCACAAACATGCACACACTGGATGGATTGATGAAGGCGTGGGAATCGTCCAGGAAGCTGTGCCGAACGGAGATGGTGTACGCGTAGACTTTGTAGTGAAGACGAATGGTTTTTGAATGATTGGATTGGACGCGCCAGATATTTTTTCGGATTTTTCTTACAAACAGCGATTTTCCATCCTGATTGAGTGCTTTTACGGAGATGACATTTTTTTCAAACTCGCGAATGAAATAAGAGCCGGGAATCCACACAGGCATGTGGAAATCAATCCATTTTTTTGAGTAATTTTCAAGGGTCAGGGTCACATTGAAATAGTGGGAATTGGGATTGGGCATGTCAATGGTGTAAGCAATTTTGACGGTTCTGGCCTGAGCTTGGGGCACAACACTCAGTAAGAATAGAATGGCAATAAAAAGTTTTTGTGTTTTTTGAAGGCTCTTAATCATTTTTTCTCCCACTTAACTATTTTCTTTGAAATTGGCTCTAAATAATAACGAACGGCCACGGTCGCTGAGTAGTTTATTTCATACGTTCAGTTACATGTTTTTTAACCATATGGAGAAGCCGCTCCCTGAGCGAAGTCGAAGGGAGCCTGGAATACGATTTTTCCCCGGTCGTTTCGACTCCGCTCAACGACCGTGAATTCTCTAGCCAATATATTCAGACGTTTAGAATACGTCATAATAATTACGAAAAGAGTCGCTGAGTGTCCGACGCAGGCGGACGTATCGAAGCGACCGTCCTACTAATCTGCTTAGTTTGTGGCTTTCACTTTTGCCTTTTGAAAAATA
>JAADHR010000119.1:0-4742 GCA_013151735.1 Calditrichota bacterium
TGGAATTCCTAATTTTCTTTTGGTTAATCCCCATTTCTCGATTCCACGGGCTCCCCCTTCGAAAGACGTGCTGTGAATATTTAAAAATAAAATACCCTGTTCAAACAGAATCTTTATGTGTTTGCTGAACGGTTTTGAAGGCAGAAAGTGGCTGTTTCGAGGAAGACAGAAAAGGAAATAATAAACCGTGACAACGCATTTTTTTGCAGAATAGCTCTTCGCATTTTAAATTGACCCCTGCAAGATGGTTCTCTGATTTTATTGGAAATATAAAAAAATTGGATCAGATTATCAAGAAAATATTCAATTATTTTGATTCAGCCTATTTTTTTCAGCCGCCTTTTGGACAGCAGGACGAAATCCTCGAAGTACCTTCCGGGAAGAGGATTGAATCATTTGTCATGGGCGAGGAGTCTGCACGGCCGATTTGCCGGGCGGCCAACGGGATAGCAGAAATGGAAAATTATTTGTTTCTTTATCCGAAAACCCCTATATTTTTAAATAATTCCCAATAACCCCGGCTGGGTTTAAGTCGCTCGTTAGGGTTAAAAAAACGTTGTTTTGGCTGACAGCGTGCATTTGCAAGAAAAAAAATCAATAGACATAGACGCGTATGAACATTTCCAAACACATTTTTAAATCGGTCAAAACGATTCGGCCTGTTTATTTGATTTTGGTGGCTGCTGTGCTGTTTCTGGTATTGTTCGGTTCGGCTTATATTGAACTGCGCGGAACCCGTCAGGAAATATTCCATGTTATGAAGGAAGAAGCCTCCACGCTTATTGCATCTCTGGAGATAGGCGGGAAAAATTCACTGGTTGCCTATTCCCAGATTGAATGGCTCCAGACAGAACGACTGTTGGCCGTGGCGCGGCACATTCGTGATCTGGAAGCCCAAAACACATTTTCTCCTCAAAAAATAAAACAGATTGTTCTGCACTCAGAGGTGTACAATGTTCACCTGTTTGACCGTCATGGGAAACGCATTTTTTCCTACAGAACGGCACGACAGGATCAATCCGCAGGAGAGCGTCTTGGAAATCTTCCGTTATTGAGGGCGGTATTAACAGGCAAGAAGCAGGAAATGGTAGTGGGTTTTCGGCAGAGTTCTGCCGGCATGGGAAACCGATACGCGGTGGCTGTACACAGGCCAGGCGGCGGGGCTGTCGTAGTTTCCATTGACGCGGCAGAAATGCTGGCGCTGCGAAAACAATTAGGCATCGGTCAGGTTCTGCAGGAAGTTGCACGGGCTCCCGGTATTGTCTATATTGTTTTGCAGGATTCTATTGGAATTTTGGCTGCTTCAAAAAACATCACAGAAATGTCACGCATTGACAGTGATCCCTTTTTAAAAGCCACTCTGCGCCATAATCGTTTTGATGCCCGGGTCACGACATTTAATGGAGAACGGGTACTGGAGGTGGTCAAACCATTTATGGTCAATGGCGAATTGTTTGGTCTGTTTCGGGTGGGACTAAAGATGACTCACATTGTGGCTGCCAATCAGAGGCTGCGACGTCGTTTTTTGCTGCTTTCTCTGGCTCTGTTTGTTCTGGGTATTATTCTTTTTAACTTTTTGATAATCAATCAGAATTATGCGGTTTTAAATCGGTCGTTTAAAGAAGTTAAAACCTACACGGGAAATATTCTGGAGAATATGGCCGATGCCGTTTTGGTGACCAATGCTTCCGGAAAGGTGACCCTGTTCAATCGTGCAGCTGAAAAATTGTTTGCCCTTTCCGAAAAAACGGTGCTTGGCAGACCCATTTACCAGCTTAACCTTCCTTGTATCGCTGAATTGAAGGCGTTTATGGACTCCGACTTACCCCGCGATGACAAAGAAATTGCCTGCCAGTTAAACGGTGAATCCAGAATTCTTTCGGCGCGACTGAACCGGCTTATTAGTGAAGAAAACGGCACACAGACAATTATTGCTATTTTTCGGGATGTAAGCCGCCAACGGCTGGTGGAGGAACGATTAAAACGACAGGAAAAACTGACGGCCATGGGCGAATTGGCGGCAGGTGTGGCCCATGAAATTCGAAATCCTCTGAATGCCATTGGAATGATTGCCCAGCGGTTTGCCCGGGAATTTGTACCCAAAGATGATGCAGAAGATTATCAAAAATTGACCCGGGTCATTATTTCGGAAATTCGGCGCGTGAATCAAATAATTCAACAATTTCTGCAGTTTGCACGTCCGCCGGAATTGAATCGCCAACCGGCCTCAGTGGATGCCATTCTGCGGGAATCCCTGTCCGTTTTAAATGAATCGGCCAAAGCAAAAGGCGTGCAGATTGAAACCCATCTGGCCGCGTCTGTATCTCTCCGGGTGGATCGCAATCAGCTCAAACAGGCCTTTCTCAATCTGATTCAGAATGCCCTGGAGGCCACGCCTGCCGGGGGGAAAATCTGGATCCATTCATCAAAAAAGCCGGATGGGGTAAAAATTAGCATTGGGGATACGGGAGCCGGCATTCCCCGGGAAAAGCTTCAGAAAATTTTTAATCTTTATTTTACCACCAAACCCAATGGAACAGGTTTGGGTTTGAGCATGGTTCACCAGATTGTATCGGCACACAACGGACACATTGAAGTACAGAGTGAAGAAGGCAAAGGAACCGTGTTTGAGATTATTCTGCCGATTGAGGAGGCGTAAATGGCAAGTGGAACGATTTTGGTTGTCGATGACGAAAAGGCTCAATTGGAGGCTCTGAGCGGATTCTTGAAAAAACAAGGCTACCGGGTGGAACAAAATATTTCACCCGTAAAAGCCCTTCAAATCGTTCGGGAAAATCCGGTCGACCTGGTTCTTACCGACTATCGCATGCCGGAAATGAACGGGGTAGAATTCCTGAAGCGGGTCAAAGCCATTAATCCGGAGATTGCGGTTATTGTCATGACGGCATTTGGCAGCGTGGAAAGCGCCATTCAGGCCATGAAAGAGGGAGCGTCTGACTACCTGCAAAAGCCGGTCGATTTGGAAGAAGTGGAGCTCCTGGTTCAACGCAATCTTCAACAAAGGCGGTTGGTCGAAGAAAATCGACTTCTCAAGGAAGAGTTAAGGGAAAAGTACCAGTTTAAGGAGATTATCAGCGCCAGCCCCAAAATGGAATCGGTGCTGAATATTGCCGGACGTGTGGCTCGAAGCCGTGCCTCTGTGCTGATTCGCGGAGAAAGCGGCACCGGAAAAGAGCTGGTAGCGCGGGCCATTCATTTTGCCAGCGACCGGGCAACCCGGCCGTTTGTGGCGGTCAATATGGCGGCTCTTCCGGAATCGCTCATCGAAAGTGAATTGTTTGGTCACGAAAAAGGCGCCTTTACCGGCGCCCACGCCCAGAGAAAAGGCCGAATAGAGCTTGCCGATGGCGGCACCCTTTTTATCGATGAGGTGGGGGATGTCCCGCTTTCGGTGCAGGTCAAATTGCTGCGGTTTTTACAAGAGCAGCAATTCGAGCGGCTGGGCGGTTCCACCACACTTTCAGTGGATGTCCGAATCATTGCGGCCACCAATCGAAATCTGGAAGAAATGATTCAGGCAGGAGATTTTCGCGAGGACCTTTTTTATCGCCTGAATGTGGTTACCCTTGTATTGCCCCCTTTGCGCGAACGGCGGGAAGATATCCCACTTTTAGTGGATCATTTTATTCGAAAATATGCGGAGTTCAATGGAAAACGAATTACCGGCATCAGTAAGGAAGCCATGGACCGATTAATGAAATATGCCTATCCGGGGAATATTCGTGAATTGGAGAATATCATTCACCAGGCGGTGGTCCTGGCCCGGGAAGAAATTTTGCTTTCTGAAGATTTGCCGATTCATCTTTCACAGATACGAGAAGGCCCATCCCAAACACCCAGTCCGGAAGGAAATACGCTGCCGGAGAAAGTAGCCCGTCTGGAGGTTTCATTAATTCAGGACGCGCTTAAAAACACGAACGGAAATCAGAGCCAGGCCGCGCGTTTACTGGGAATTACTGAACGTAATTTACGCTACAAGATGGATAAATACGGACTCAAACCGAAACAGGAGACATAATCGGTATCGCCGGGACTCCTTGGTTTGGTTCCTTCATCTGCTCATTTTTTGGTTTGATCCTCCCGGATCGTCTCGGTACATCCGCCCTCGCTACGACAAGCTGAGCGACCGGGCAGACACGTGACGCCCGATTTTTGCTTGGTGGACGGTGTATTAATTTTTTAGGTGCAGTACCGGTCACCGGGTGGGTCGCCTGGTTCCCGAGCGAAGTCAAGGGACAGGCGAAGCGTATCGAGGTGACCGGCCCGAATTCCTACAAGGTCATTTCCACGCCTGCAAAATAATTTCTCCCGGCACCGGGCCAGAGGTAATTTTCGCCCTCCCAGTCATCGTAGTAACCGGCCGTTTCGTAAGTTTTGTCCAGAAGATTGTTGCCCCAGAGATTCAGCCGCAGTCCGTTGATCCCCAGAATGGCTTTTAGTCCGATGGAAAGATGCGCATTGACCAGTGTGTAGGGGCGAATGCTGCGGTCTTCCCGCTGGGTATTGTCAAGGTACTGCCTGCCCACGTGCTGAATCTGAACAAAGCCGCTCAGCAGCCGGCCCGTGTAGCTGAGCTTGCCTGAAGCCAGAACATCGGGGAATCCGGCAATGGTGTTTCCGCTCAGGTCGATGATTTTGTTCCCAATAAAATTCCAATCCGCGTCGTACTTGGCCTGAAACTGGCGGAACCGGGCAAAGTAATTCTGACTGAACGAAAAGGT
>JAADHR010000119.1:4847-8779 GCA_013151735.1 Calditrichota bacterium
GACCTGACTGTAGGGCACGATTTCGTTGCGAAAATTCATCCAGTAGGCATTAAGTTTAACTTGCAAATTCCGGCTGGTGTAACCGCCTCCCAGCTCAAAATCAAGCAGGTCCTCCGGCTTGGTCAGCGGATTTCGCCAATCGATGTAATCCACGGAACCGTCACTTCTGCGGATCGTATCGGAGCGTGCAAAAAGCGGGTGCACACCCAGGTCATCCGGCCCCTGCCACACATCAAACAGGTCGTCATCAGAGGGCTCCCGGTGTGCAACAGAAATATTTCCAAACAGATTGAGCGTCTTCGAAAGGTTGTAGTTCACGCCCAGTTTGGGATTGAGAAACGTGTAATGAACCTCAAATGCGTGCCGGTTGATTCCCCGAAAAAGAGCCACTTCTCGCTGCTTGAAAGTGTACTGCTGAAACTGAAGGTTGAAATCGAGCATGACCGAAAGCGGGGGAACAGGGTGTGCCAATTCGTGTACAAAGAACGTGGCCAGATTTTTCCGTGTGTTGTATCCGTAATATTCCTGATTGGGAACGGCCGAAGGAGGGGCGGGATTGATCCAGATAACGTTTCCCCAGTGGTCGCTCCAGTAGGTGTAGGCGCTCATTCCCAGCGAAAGCGTTCCCTTTGTGTGGGCCCAGTCCAGGCGGGGAATCCAGCCGATTTGGTTCTTTTTGACCCATTTTTGACGGACCAGATCGGCTCGCTTCACCCGTTGAGAGTCGGGTGTAAAAAAGGGCAGAAATCCAAAATCCACCAGTTTTTTGTGCGATTTAAATCCCTCGTAATAGCCGATGCCGTGGATGTAAAACAGGCTGTTGTTTAGGGTCAGGGTGTTCGAAATCTTCCACTGGTGGATCAGTTCGTAGTGCGGTTGATTAAAATTATCGATGGTGTTTTTGTAGGTGATTGGATTATACCGATGATTTTGCTTCAGTGCACTCTCCGGCGAAGCGTACCAGCCTGCGTGAGTTAGTTCCGGGCCGCCGTACACATTGATTTGAGTCGTTGTGTGCGTTCCGTATCGGGATGCACTCAGAAAATAGGCCCAGAGGTTCACGCCGGTGTTTTCACGGTAGCCGTCTGAAAGAATTTTGGAAAAGCGTCCCTGAATGACGTATTTATTTTGAATCAATCCGGAATTGAGATGGAAGGCAAATTTTCGGGTGTTGTAGCTTCCGTAACCCGTGGTTAAGCGGATTTTACTTTCCGATGCGGGTTCTCCGGTTACCACGTTAATCGATCCGCCAAAAGAAGAGCTGCCGTACAGCGAGCTTCCCACGCCGCGCTGAATCTGAATATCCCGTACGGATGAGGCAAGATCAGGCATGTCCACCCAGTAAACCTGGTGATCTTCAGGGTCGTTCAGGGGGATGCCGTTAATCATCACAGAAATCCGTTTCTGGTCAAAACCACGGATTTTGACGTAGGTGTACCCCACACCGTTTCCGGCATCGGAGTACGCATACACGCCGGGAACCTCGGTCAGGAGCATGGGGATGTCCTGTGCCCAGTAATTGGTCTTGAGTTCTTTACGGGAGATGTTGGTAAAAGCGACCGGAGTTTCCCGGAATTTGGCCCGGTTGGCCGTTATCACGATTTCCTGGGTGGAAAGGGTTTGCGGCTGAAGCTCAAAGGCAAGGGTTACCGGTTTTTTCCCGATCAAAACGGTTTTCTGCACGGATTTGTAGCCGATAAAACGCACGGCCACGGTGTACTTTCCCGGCAGAAGTCCGGTTATTCGAAACGAACCGGAGGCATCCGTAGTGGTTCCCAACTGGGTGCCCACCAGAATGACATTTGCTCCCGGCAAGGGACGGTGCGTGGCGGCATCCGTGACGTTTCCGGAGAGGGTGCCCGTTTGTGCCTGTGCCGGAAATGCAATTGCCCAAATCAACAACATCAGAAAAAGTGGTTTTAATGATTTCATTTTTTCGTCCTCCCAAAAATTTTTCATTAAAAGTGAGCCTTGAAAAGATTGGATTTTATTATTTAACTTTTTTCAAACCCACCCCCTCGCTCCCCCTCCCTTATTTAAGGGAGGGGGAAGGGGGGAGGGTCAATAACAGAAAAATGTTACGTAAAAACCTATTTTTTCAATTGATTGTAAAGCGACTCCGTATCAATGGTAAATTAGATTTTATCACAAATTCTTGATTCTATTTTGTCACGAGCAATTGCCTGTGTCAGAATTCTTGATTCTTTCAAAGCTTTTTAAAAATGATTCCATGCCGTGGGTTCAATTTTTATCCGTTTTCCATTTTGTTTTTGAAGATAAAGTTCGCCCGGTTTATCCAGAATCCGGCCAATAATGGTGGCGTTTACCGCCGGACGGAGTTTGGAGCGGACTTCCGAAAAGGCCTCTTCCGGCAGGGTAAACAACAATTCGTAATCTTCTCCGCCATATAAAATCCAATCGAGAACGGAATGCCGGGAGATTTTGGCCCACTCCCTGACGGAGTCGTCCACCGGAAGTGTTTCCTCGTCTATCCGCGCGCCGACACCGCTGGCCTTGCACAGGTGCCCCAGGTCGCCTGCCAGACCGTCACTGATGTCAATCATGGCGTGAACATTTGGAATGGCGCCCAAAATTTGTCCGGCTTCCACCCGTGCGCGGGGTGTTTGCCAGAATTCCAGAACACGCCGATTTTTCTGTTTGAGGGATAGGGATTGTTTGGCCAAAGTTAACCCTGCGGCCCCTTTGCCCAGGCTCCCGGTCACGCAAATCAGATCACCCGGACGGGCGCCGCTTCTTTTTTTCAGATGCTGGGGCAGGATGTGCCCGAACAGGGTCAGCCCTGCTGCAAAATGGGAGGAAGCGGATGTGTTTCCTCCAACGATTTCAGCGCTGAAATGGCGCAATTCCGTCTCCAGGCCTGCAAAAAATTCCTGTGCCTGACGAATTGGAAAATCCGGCGGCAGGGCCAGATCCAGCAGCGCAAAGCGGGGTGTTCCGCCCATGGCAGCCAGATCGCTAAGATTGACGGCGGCCAATTTGCGGCCGAGATTTTGAGGCGTTGTGAGCGGCCAGTCGAAATGAGTCCCCTCAATCTGACTGTCTACCGTACTTAAGAGAAGGTGCTCCTGCGGAAGAGAGACAACCGCGGCATCGTCCCCGATGCCCACCTTGACGGCTTCTGACGGTCGGATTTTCCGGGTCAAAAGCTCGATGAGGCCAAACTCACCCAGATCGTGTAAGTGTTTCATGATTTGTGGCTCTTTTGCGGGAATACCGGCAGGAAAACGGATCAGGGTCTGATTTCCCAACATCTGCAAAAAATGCAGTAGTGAGGGGAATCGATCAAACGGTGTTTAATCCGCCTTTAACGGATTTGGAAAGGATTTCAATAAAAAAACCGCTTTCCAACGTGGAAAACGGTTTTCAATTGAATATGATAAAAATGATCGTTTCCCTGCGCTGGCATTACCCAGATCAGGTTCAAAGGGTGTTTTCTCAGCCTTCCAACAATTGGAAAGCACCCCAAACTGTGATTATTCTATCCCAAAGATCAAAATGCTTTTACATAAATTTAAATACCCGAAATCCAAAATGCAAGTCTTTTTCTATTTTCCGAAAAAGAATCTGATGGATTGGCTTGTAAAGTTTATCACCGGACTCCAGTACAATCCCAGCACCAATGTGGGAACCAAAAAAATCCAGACAAGAACTTTATTGTATAAGGCAATTGGGATTGGGGGAGTGTCTTCCGGTTGATCCAAAAACATAACCTTCACAACGTTTGCGTAATAATAGAGCGAAACCACGCTGTTTAAAACACCGATAACCGCCAGAATGTACCATTGTTGCTGGATGACGGCCGCAAAAAGATAAACCTTTCCGATAAAACCGGCAAACGGCGGCAGCCCTGTGAGCGAAAACATGAATATGGCCAGTGCAATTGCAATGAAGGGAGCACGATAACCCAATCC
>JAADHR010000119.1:8838-30493 GCA_013151735.1 Calditrichota bacterium
ATAAAAAGCACCGAAATTCATAAAAAGATAAACAATCATGTAAAACATGACCGCAATGATGCCCTCTTTGTTAAATACCACCAGGGCCATCAGCATATACCCGACGTGGGCAATGGCCGAATATCCTAACATGCGCTTTATATTTTTTTGCTTGAGTGCGGACAGATTTCCCAGAGTCATTGTGGCCACGGCCAACGCAGCCAGAAGCAAGGGTGCCTTGATCGGGATATTCTGAATGAAAAAGACGTTTGAGGAAGTAGCGGGATGAGCGACCACCGTCACCAGAAATCGGATAAACAAGGCCAATCCGGCTGCCTTTGGTCCGACGGAAAAGAAAGCGGCAATGGGGGTGGGAGCGCCTTCGTAAACATCGGGTACCCAAAAATGGAAAGGGACCATTGCTATCTTGTATCCGAGGCCTGCCAGAACCATGATAAAGGCAACAAAAAGCGGCAATGCCTGCGGTTGATTGACCAAAATGGTTTGCTGAATGCTGAAAAGATTTAGGTTCCCGCTGATTCCGTAAATATATGAAAAACCAAAGGCCATTATGGCCGTGCTGGTGGCTCCGTAAAGCATATATTTCAAAGAGGCTTCATTTGATTTCAGATCATTTTTATTGAAGCCGGCGAGTACATAGGAAATCAATCCGACCATTTCCATCGAGATAATAATCATCAAAAGATTATTCACTTCCGACATCAAAAACATGCCGAGTGTTACAACCAGAAGGAGAACATAATATTCCGCCTTGAAACGAAAGGATGACAGGGAAAAGAGAATGGTAATCAGTGTGGAAAAAGCCGTAATGATTTTGAAGAAAATAGCGAAATCATCCAAAACAATCATGCCTTTAAAAAGTGATGCAGGCGGGTAATTGTATTGGTGAAAGACCAGGATCAGAACAATGACCATTGTAACGGCCGAAAGATAGGCGGGAATGTTCTTCTTTTCTCTTTTAAGGGAGAGATCTGCAATAATAATGAACAGAATGGCAACCGTTAGAAACAGTTCCGGGATAAAATATTGAAGACTATTTAAATTACTCATAAATCGAGTTCCCATTTCCCTTTGTGTTTATGGAATAAGCCTGATTAAGTGATTTAATGAAACCTTCAACATATTTAAGATAGGAAGTGGATAAATTCCAAAAAATATGGTTAACATGCCCAGTGGGACAAGGGTAAACAATTCCCGCCCGTTAATATCGCGGATATGCTCGTATTTGGGATTTAATTTACCCAGAAATACGCGTTGGATGGTCCACAAAATGTAACTGGCCGTTACAATAATGCCAAGAGCCGCAATGATGGTCAAGGTGCGATAAACGGCAAACGATCCGATAAATACGGTCAGTTCGGCGATAAAACCGGTCATGCCGGGCAGACCCATTGCAGCAAAAAAGGCCAGACTGGCAATACCTGTGTAAACGGGCATTTTAACAGCAAGTCCGCCGAATCCGTTGATTTCCCGATGGTGAGCTCTGTCGTAAATTACACCCACAATAAGAAATAGCATGGCCGTAATAATGCCGTGGCTAAACATTTGAAATACGGCGCCGTTAATTCCGGCAGAAGTAAATACAGCCATCCCCAACAAAACAAAGCCCATGTGTGAAACGCTTGAATAGGCAACCAATTTTTTCAGGTCGCTTTGGGCCATGGCTACAAATGCTCCATACAGGATGTTAATCACACCAAAAATAGCCAAAACATAGGAGGTGTATTTTGCAATATCGGGAAAAATCGGGTAGCTGATACGCAGGATGCCATAGGTTCCCATTTTCAGCAGGATACCGGCCAAAATAACACTGACGGCGGTCGGAGCTTCCACGTGTGCATCGGGAAGCCATGTGTGAAACGGGAATATTGGGACCTTAATGGCGAAACCGATTAAGAGCGCGATATATAACCAGAGTCTTACGTCAAACTTCGACAGCCAGGTTGAATGGTTCCCCTGATGCATCATGTTCAGCATATTGAATGTATGAGCGCCGGTAGCAGGATCTTTGACATTAAAATACAGCGCCAGCATCACCACCAGCATGAGCACAGACCCCGCCAGGGTGTATATAAAGAACTTGATGGCTGCATATTCTCTGCGCGGGCCGCCCCAGATGCCGATCAGGAAGTACATTGGGAGAAGCATCAATTCCCAGAATACATAGAACAAAAAGAAATCCAGTGAGACAAACACACCCATCATAGAGGTGGCCAGCAGCAAAAACAGGGCAAAGTATCCTTTCTGGGACTTGGCGATATTCCAGGAGGCCACAATGCCGATGAAACTCAGCAGCGTTGTCAGCCACAGCATCGGAAAGCTTAGCCCGTCAACGCCCACGAAATACTCGATGTGGAATGCGGGAATCCAGGCAAAATGTTCCACAAACTGAAATTGGCTTTCCTTATCAATCCCTATCATGCTGTAATTGTAATGCAGCCACATATACGATGTGATCACAAGTGGCACAAACGTAGCAATTACAGAAACAATCTTAATTGCCGTCAAATTCTTTTTGGGAATAAAAAGAATTATCGCCATACCAATGATCGGGAAAAAGGTAGCAAGACTAATCAAACCCATAATAACATCTCCCAAAAAATAGTCATGAAAATTAGATCATTGTCAGAATAATAATCAAAACAGTTCCTAAAAGAGCACCAAGAATGTAATTCTGGATCTGGCCAGTTTGTACTCTTCGAACACTCTTGCCCACTATGAGTGTCAGATTGGCCACACCATTTACAAGTCCATCTACAACATATTTGTCGAACAACCCGTCAAAAGCCGTAAATACGCGCAGCATCGTTCCCATAAAATTTACGATGCTGTCAATAATGTGCTGATCAAACCAGGCCAGAATGCTGTTCCAAAGCAGCAGGCCTTTTACAAATGTGGCATTATAAAATTCATCAATATAATATTTGTTTAAAGACAGCTCATACAACGGCCGAATGCTGTTGGTGACTTTTTCAACATTGATGAACTTCCAGAAGTAAAATGCAAATGCCAGAAAAAGCCCGGACAGAGCGAATATAATTGAAATAATAACGCCGTTTGCGTGAGCGGCATGTTCGGCGTGAGCCGTAATCAGGTACACGGGATGCCCCAATTGAACAGCGACAGCCGAAACAGGCTTTTGAACCAGATGCATGAGCCACCCGTTTTCGGCGCCCATAAAATTAAGGGACGGAAGCGTAAAAATAAAGTACAGACATAAAAATGCCAGAACCATCATGGGTCCGGTCATTGTAAGGGGACTTTCGTGTATGTATTGGTAGATTTTTTCGTTCTGCGGCTTTCCGTAGAATGTTTTGATAATTAAGCGGAACATATAAAATGCGGTAATGATAGCCGCGGCAAATCCGAAAATCGGCAATAAATAAAGAATGGGATTGGATTGGCTTATCGCGAAAGCCAGTGTTCCGCCCAGAATGGCGTCTTTGCTCAGGAACCCTGAGAAGAAGGGGATTCCGGATATGGCAAGAGAATAGATGACGAATGTCCAGTGTGTAATGGGCATTTTGTTTTTAAAACCGCCCATATTGCGAATATCATTGGGATCGCCCTCGATGCCGTTTTTTTCCATTGAATGGTGAACGGCATGAATGACGGAACCGGAGCCCAGGAACAGACCCGATTTAAACATCGCGTGCGTAATCAGATGAAAGAAGCCTGCCGTGTAGGCGCCGACTCCCATGGCCATAATCATATAGCCCAACTGGCTTATCGTGGAATAGGCCAGCACCCGCTTAATGTCATTTTGTGTGATCGCGATTGTGGCTGCAAAAAGGGCCGTAAAACCACCGACAAACGCCACGACCAGCATTGCGTGATAGGTCAGCATGAAATTCAGGCGGGCCATTAAGTAGACGCCGGCAGCAACCATGGTGGCCGCATGGATCAAGGCGCTCACAGGTGTGGGACCCTCCATGGCATCGGGCAACCATACGTGCAAGGGAAATTGAGCGGATTTTCCGACAGCACCTGCAAACAGCAAAATACCGGCCGCAGTCAGCCAACCGCCGCTCAAAAGTCCGTGGCTAACCGCCTGATGAATATCAACCAGATTGAAGGTGCCCAGGGCACTGAATACAATTAACAGGCCAATTAAAAATCCGAAATCGCCCACGCGATTGGTAATAAACGCCTTTTTGCCCGCATTGGCAGCGCTGTCTTTTGTGAAATAGAAACCAATCAGCAAATAGGAACAAATCCCGACCAATTCCCACGAAACGTATATTCCAAAGAGGTTATCCCATAAAACAAGGCCCAGCATGGAAAAACTAAACAGGGAAAGGTAGGCATAAAATCGGTTATATAAAGGATCTCCTTTCATATAGCCGATCGAATAGACATGGACCAAAAAACTTACCGTGGATACCATGGCAACCATAATCACGGCCAGGTTGTCCAGATAAATCCCCATATCCAGTTTAAAGCTGCCCAGATTAATCCAGTGTACGCTTGCGTGAAGGGCAAAATTGGGATCATAATTCAGAAGAACCCGATAAAGCAATGTTAATGACAAAATAAATGACAGGCCTATGGCACCGATCGACACCCAATCCCCTTTTCGCGGCAGGCGCTTACCGATCAGAATGTTTATAACAAAAGCTGCCAGGGGCAGCAGCCAGATGAATAATGCTGTTTGGATCATATATTCCTCAAATAGGAATTAGTTGTTCATTTCATCTACTTTTGTAACATCAACCGTTATTCTATCGCGATAGAGCACGAGAATAATTGCCAGAGCAACAGCGGCCTCCGAGGCCGCCAGAATAATAATAAAAACAGCCACCAGTTGTCCGTTGATCGACGAGTCCACATATTTTGCAAAAGCAATAAAGTTCAGATTAACCGAATTCAACAGAAGTTCCACCCCCATGAGTATCCCGATTGCATTCTTTTTGTAAAGGATGGTAATGACGCCCAATGTGAATACGATGGCGCTAATGATCAGAAAGGAAGAGAGTTGTATCATTTTTGTTGATCCTCCGCACGCGCAAGGTACATGGCTCCGATAAGAGCGCCCAATAGAAGAATAGAAATCACTTCAAAGGGCAATAAATAGGTTGTCAGAATTTCTTTTCCTATCGTGCTGGTCGTGGGCATAAAGGCTTTTTGAACAAGTCGGATCCAGGGGGAACGCGAAATAATGAGTGCCAAAATTGCGGCAATCCCGAAGCCTCCGATCAAACTGGGCAGGAGTGAATTATGGGCCGTTTTTTTGGCCGTATCATAAATTCCGTGTGTCATCATAATTCCGAACAAAATGAGGATCAGAATCCCGCCCACGTAGATCATAATTTGGGCCACTGCCAAAAAATCGGCACTGAGATAAACATAAAGCGCTGCGAAACCAATAAGCGTGGCCAGCAATGCGAAAGCAGAGTAGATGATTTTATTCGAAAATGCCACAATTCCTGCAGAAATCACCGTAAAAAAGGCGATAAAGAGAAACAATATTTCGCTGGCTTCCATGATGTTAAAATCTCCGAAAAATAGGTTCAGCTTTTTGCCGTATTTGAATCAGGTTTTTTACTATTCGATGCTGCCGCATTTAGCCGGGCAGCCTTTGCTTTTGCCAGAGCTTCTTTCTCCTGTTGTTCACGCTGCCGCAGGGCTTCTATTTGTTCCGGTGTGTATTTGGCAAAATGAATTAACAGATCCTCGCGATTGTAGGTCGCAAAGTCGTATTCCGGCGTCATATAAATACATTCCGTGGGACAGGGGAATACACAATCGGCACAATAGCAGCAGAGTGACATATCGATATCAAACTTTACGACATGGAGGCGTTTTTTTTGCCCGTTGGATGTTGTACCCAGGTCTTCATCTTTGCCGGCCTTGATGGTTTCGATCGTGATACAATCAACCGGGCAGGCCCGGGCACATTGCATACAGCCAATGCAATCATCAATATTCACAAATAGTTTTTGGCGCGAACGAGGTGGAAGCTCTCTTTTGACATGCGGATATTGTATGGTAACGGCACGGACAAAAAGATGCCGAAACGTAACGCCCAGACCAATCAAAATCGTAACAATTGCCTGATAAATGTTCTTGAAATAGTTTTTCATAAAACCCTGCTAACTTGTTTATAGAACTTTCCAGAATGCAATAATCAAGATCAACGCAAATGAAAAGGGTGTAAGCACTTTCCACGACGTATACATCAACTGATCCACGCGCAAACGAGGCAACGTCCACCGAAACCACATTTGTACAAAGACCAGAATAAAGGCTTTGCCCAGAAACCAGAAAACACCGGGGATAAACGACAGAAAGCCAAAAATCGGTTGCCAGCCTCCCAGAAAGACCACTGTGGAAATGGCTGAAACAACAAACATATTGCCGTATTCAGCCAGCTGGAAGAAGGCCCACCGCATGCCGGAATATTCCGTATGAAACCCGGCTACCAGTTCCGATTCCGCTTCCGGCAGGTCGAAGGGGGTCCGATTGACTTCGGCCAGAGAAGCGATAAAATAAATAATAAAGGCGATAAAAGCGAATGGAAAATAATGGAAAACATTCCAGGAAAACAATGTTCCGGCCTGCTGCCGCACAATCTCCTGCATGTCGAGTGTGCCGGAAATGAGAATAACGGCGATCAGCGAGAGCGAGATGGGGATTTCATAAGAGATAATCTGAGCGGCCGAACGCATGGCTCCGTATAAAGACCATTTGTTGTTTGATGCCCAGCCCCCCATGATAATCCCGATGACCCCCAACGAGGAAACGGAAAGAACATAAAATAATCCGACATTGAGATCGGCAGGAATAAATTTTCTGCTCCAGGGAATAACGGCAAATGTGCCCATTGTTGCTGAAAACACGATATACGGGGCAATTTTAAATAAGAACTTATCCGCTTTTTCCGGGACAATATCTTCCTTGATGAGCAGTTTGATGGTATCCGCAATGGTCTGTGCCCAGCCGTGCCATCCGCCCACTTCCATTGGTCCCAACCGATCCTGCATGTGGCCGGAAACCTTGCGTTCTAACCAGATACCCACAATGGCAAATAACGCAATGAAAGCAAAAATAAGAGCGGCCAGAACAACGCCGACCAGTGTGATCACCACCCAGGACGGCCAATTAGCCAGTCCGGGAATCAATTTTAAAAAAAATCCGAGACTTGGAACCATAGTGTCCTCAATTATCTCCGTAGATTTTTATGCCGTATTATTCGCTTTTTATCACCTGTCAATTTCGCCCAGAACAATATCCAGGCTGCCAATAATGGCCACCAAATCAGCAAGCATCACTCCCGGCGCGATAGCGGGCAGGATGCTCAGATTGGAATATGCCGGAGACCGAACCTTTACCCGATTGGCGGTTTTGCCGCCGGTTGAAATGATGTAATATCCCAATTCCCCGCGCGGGGATTCCGTATGCATATAATATTCGCCGGGAGGAACCTTAATCGTACGGGGCACCGTTTCTTTAGCATCACCCTCAGGCAGGGCTTCGCACGCCTGACGAATAATTTTGACCGATTCGTACATTTCGGCCACGCGGACCCAGTAGCGATCCCATGCATCGCCGACGGTCCCCATTTCTCCCTTACCCGTACAAATATTGAATTCAAAGCGATCGTAAACAGAATAGGGGTCCGCCTTCCGCAAATCATAGGGCACGCCGCTGCCGCGGAGGCAGGGCCCGCTCACGCCGTAATTAATGGCCAGGTCCGCAGGGATGACACCCACATTTGCCGTTCGATCAATAAAGATTTTATTAAAGGTCAGAATATCATTGTATTCTTTAATTTTGGGTTCAAAATAGTCACAGAATTGCAGCACCTTATCGCGCCAGCCCTCCGGTGCATCGTACGCCACACCGCCAACCCAGATATAATTGTACAGCAGGCGGGCGCCACAAATCTCTTCAAAAAGATCAAGAATCCGTTCCCGATCACGAAAGGTGTACAGAAAGGGGGTAAATGCACCAATGTCCAGCCCGTAGGTTCCCAGTGCAATTAAATGACTGGCAATACGATTGAGTTCAGCTGTGATGACGCGGAGATACTCAGCCCGCTCATTGACCTGGAGATTCATCATGCGTTCCAGGCCGATTACATAGCCCAGATTATTATTCATGGAAGCAATGTAATCCAAACGGTCAGTAAAAGGAATGACCTGATGCCAGGTCACATTTTCGGCATGCTTTTCAAAACAGCGGTGCAGGTAGCCGATGCGGGGGTCAGCAGCCTTTATGATTTCTCCATCGGTCCGTAAAATAACCTGCAATACACCGTGTGTGCTGGGGTGTTGCGGGCCCATACTCAGGACCATTTCATCGGTTTTTAACTTATCCGGTATCTCCAGTTCAAACTGTGCAGGCGGTAAATTACTTTTGTTCATTCGTATCCTTTTTCATATTCGGATGTACAATGGGAATTCCATTAAACGATTCTGGCATTTCGTAATCCTTACGAAGCGGATAACCTACCCAATCTTCCGGCAGAAGAAGCCTTCGCAAATTGGGATGATTCAAGAATAGGATGCCAAACAAATCATACGCTTCTCGCTCATGCCAATCCGCTGTCCGCCATAAATCGGCGACAGAAGGAATTTCAGGCGTTTCTCTTGAAACCTCGACCTTTAAAACAATTTTATGTTGATGTTTCATCGAATACAAATGATAGACGGTTCCCAAAAGATCGCCATAATCGACGCCGGAAAGACTCATCAGATAATCAAAATCCAGATCATCTTCATCTCGCAAGAACTGACAGACGTCATAAAAAGAGTCGGGACTAATCTTTAAATAAGGCTGCAAAACGGAATCATTAAATTCCAAAACAGCCCCTTTGAATGTTTCATTTACCCGATTATAGATTTCCTGAGCGTTCATTTTAATTCTTTCGTTCGGCCTTTTTATTGATTTTTGATCTTTTCTTTCAGCTTAATAAGTCCATCGATGAGGGCCTCCGGGCGCGGCGGGCAGCCCGGCACATAAACATCAACGGGGACAATTTGATCTACCCCTTTCAGAACGTGATATCCGTACCGCCAGTACGGTCCGCCGTAATTCGAGCAGCTTCCCATGGAAATGACGTATTTGGGTTCGGCCATTTGTTCGTACAGGCGGCGCAGCATAGGCGCCATTTTAATGGTCACCGTTCCCGCCACAATCATCACATCCGCTTGCCGGGGACTGTTGCGGAAAAACATTCCGAATCGATCCAGATCATAGTGAGAAGCCCCTGTGGCCATCATTTCAATGGCACAACACGCCAATCCAAAGCCCAGAGCCCACGGAGAACCCTGACGACTCCAGTTGAACAGGTCATTCAATTTAGCAAAAAAGATGTTGCCCTCATTTTTGAGGTCAAACCACGCCATAACTATGCTCCTTTTTTCTTTGGCAGATAGGCCAGGTGGGGTTTGGGCTTCACCCAGGTCAGATCCCCTTTAGCCCATACATAAGCCAAACCCACCAGAAGAATAATAATAAAAATCAACATTTCGATGAAGGCAAGCAGTTTCATTGAGTTGAAAACAACTGCCCAGGGAAATAAAAAGAGTATTTCTACATCAAAAATTATAAAAATCAGGGCAATAATGTAAAACCGGTTGTTAAATCGAATCCACGAGCCCCCCACGGGAATTTCACCGCATTCATAGGGAATATACTTCTCCGGATAGGATTTCCGGATTTGCAAGATGCGGGAAACAACCAGAGTTACTCCGACAATCAAAAAAGCTGTCAGGAAAAACAATAAAACAATATAAAAAGCGCTCATATTTTTCATTGCTCCATAGCATCGATTGCTTTAAAAGCGTTCGCTTGATGAAATTTAAAACAGCTCACACATTTTAATGAATCCTTTTCAATTATGCAAGTAAAAAAACAAGATTTTTGAAAAGATGCCATTTTTTTTGAATCGGACACTTTCATGATGTCATATTTTTATTCGGTGCAGAGACCCCGGCCAGCCAGAATGCAAAAGAAATGGCCAGTCCCGGATAAATGGGCTCAATGCCAAAAGGGTAAGAAGGCCATCCGCCTATTGAATGAAAGAGGCCCATTCCCAGCCAGCCCGCTGATGCCAATCCGGAAAGAGCCATTTGCCGGGTCACAAATTTGGGGCTGATTTTGAGAGCGGGGAAAAAACTTGTCCAGAGGGGAAAAAACAGCACAGGGATCCCCAGGGAACCAATCAGGTACCAGATGGCCACTACCGACTGAAGCCAGTAAGCAATCCCAAAAGAGATAAGCGTGGTTACAATCAGTCCCCACCGTGTGGCCTGGGTGAGCGATTCGAGCTGAAGCCGTCCGGTGAGGCGGCCGTAAAAATCCCGGCCAAGGGTAATGGCCGAGAGGAAGGTGTAGCTGTCCAGCGTGGACATGATGGTTGCCAGAAGTCCGACGACAAAAAATCCCTTCAGCAGGGTGGGTAAAACGGCGTTTCCCAGAACGGGGTAAGCCAGAAGCGGGTTAATGCCGGGAAAGCCGACGCGGGCATAGAAACCGGCGGTAAGCGTCATCATATCAAATACAAACCAAAAGGCGATGGAGATCAGAATCCCGTTACGGGCCGTTTTGGGAGACGTAGCCGCCGAGCAGCGCTGGTAAAAGCTGGGATCCACAATCGTCCAGAGGGCAATGAACCCCCAGGCCAGTATTTGTTGCATTGAAAAATAGCCGGTAGGTTTGAGGTGGTCAGGTGGGAGCTGTGACAAAATATGGGCAGGGGAACCCAGATGCAGCCACGCAAAGGGCAAAACTGTGGCAAATCCCAGAAACATCAAAAAAAACTGGAAAACATCGGTTTTAACTACGGAATACAAGCCTCCGAAAAGGACGTACACCACGGAAAGAAGTGTTCCCAGCAAAATAGCAAGCCACAGGGGCCAACCGAGAAACAGGTTCAATAAAACGCCAACCATCAGCACATAGGGCGCAGGTGTGACCATAAGAAAGGCGACCAGTGCCCCCAAAACTCCCGCGGGCTTGCCGTAGGAATCGTAAAGTTGATCAGGAAGCGTAAACTGAATATTCGTACGGATTTTTCCCGCCAGAAAAAGAGCATAAATAGCAGCAAAAAAATAATAAAAGAGTCCCTGGGTAATCCAACTGATTATTCCGTACCGGTACACAAACTCTCCGATTCCCAGAATGCCCCCATAAAAGGTGGAAACGAGTGTGGCGATGAAAGGGATTAGAGACAGCCGCCGGCCGGCAATTAAAAAATCTTCGTTGGTTTTTTCTTTTCGGCGGGCGTGGAATATACCCAGAATCAGCACAAGAATAAAATACCCGCCTACAATTCCCCAATCGGCCGGAGCCAGTGTAAAAACGTTAGTCGGCATCGCGGTGTCTTAAAAATAGAAATACGTCACCGGACCGAATGGAAATGGTCACGCGGGTCTGAATGGCAGCATTGCTTACCCCGCGTCCCCCGAAGGTGAGCGTGGCATTATCAAGGGCGAATTTGGCGCCGGTGAGGCTGACGCCATTAGCCGATTGGAGGGCAATAAGTGAAAACAGCTGGCCGGGAGTTGTTTGAAAAGAGGTGCGGCCGCGAAGAACACGAATCGTGAATTGCGTGTCCACAAAACGGATGGCGGCTTTACGGCTGTAGGATTGGAGAATGCCCAGGTTGGCAATTTCGTGATCCAGACGCCTGCCTGTCGCGCCAAAAACCGTGATATCGTCTGCACCGAGTTCCAGGCAAAAATCGAGTGCTTTCTCCAGATCGGTGTGGTTTTGATCGGTTTTACGGATAATTTGAACTCCGGGAAATGATTGAAGAGCATCGGAAGCCACAGAATCCAGGTCGCCCACAATGTAATGGGGAGTCAGGTCTGACTTTTTCAGATAATTGGCGCCTCCATCCGCAGCCACAATAAGAGGAGACCCGGCCAAAAGAGGGGTTACCGTCTTCATGTCGGGCGGTTGACCATTGGCAAAGACGAGGACAGGCGTTGATTTCACCAAAAGAGTCCCTTCCAAAATTTGAGAATAGTTGACCAATCAAATGAACGTTTTAAATTTCTTTGCGGCTTTGTATCCCGGCGGTTATGCGTTATCGGGTTGATCGGGAATGACCACAAAAAGATATAAATTTTTCGTATTGCACGCAAGAAAAATCGGGGAACCCACCGCCTCATTCCGAGAATGGGCTGTGATAGGTAAGAATTCTATCCAGAAATTTCTGAACCAGAAGGGGTCGTTCCAATAAAGACTATCAAAATTAAACAGGAAGAGCCGATAATATAGGTGGTGTGCAGATGACGTGAATCCAGGGTTGATATATGGACTACAAGGAATTTATCCACAAAATAATTGTTCCCAAATATGGGCCGCAGCCTGCGCGGTTCAAAGATTGGGACAAGGGGGCCCTAAGAGAGTTCTACATTTCCTTTTTGCGATCGCGGGTTGATGAGGATACATCCTCTCGTCAGCTTGAAGAAATCATACGGCTCATTGAAGAACAAATCTCCTGTTAAATCTTGTCGTTTATTCGAAAGAGACTTTTGTGAATGCTCATTAAATGAATTCTATCGGACGTTACCGAATCTATCGTCTGACGCGATTTATAAATAACGTTTCTTTGACGGCACCCGCTTGCAAACGATTCCTTCCATAATTTCCATTTCTTTGCGAAAAAGGCTTTCCTGAAATAAAAAAAGTCCCGAAATTTTGTTGATTATTTATGAGATACGTTTTATATTAGTGTAACTTTTTTTTCTTGCATTAGTAAGCAAACATTCAGGATACCGGAACAACTTTAAAGACTCAGGCAAACGTGCGCATTCTTAATCAGATCAAAAACCACCCGGCTCTAATTGTTTTATTTGCAGTTCTTTTTATTTTACCTGATGGCATTCAAGCGTCTGTCATGTTTCCTCTGCCGGTGCCTTCGCCACCCGAAATTTTCGGACTACGAAAGAAATTTGAAATCCGGTTGGCCGCTTCTCAGGTATCGTATACCAATTGGGCGGCAGGCGGAGAGAATGCCCTGTCGTATTCTTCTTACATTAATAGCGGGATTATTAAAAACACGAAGCTTTACAATCTTCAAATTCAGGGAAAGTTTGCTTTTGGACAAACAAAAATCGGGCATGAGCATGTCCGAAATTCCCTGGACAAGATTGAAATTGAAGCGTCTGGGACTCTTAAGAAACAGAAATTTCTGAATCCCTTTGTTTCCTTTCAACTGCTCACCCAATTCACAACAGGCTACGACTATTCAAAAACGCCGCCTGTGCCGAAATCCGGTTTTTGGGATCCTGCCTTTTTAACACAGAGCATGGGAAGCGGTGTAAAATTTACCGATTATTTGTCTACCCGAATGGGACTGGCTCTGAAGGAAACCTTTACCAGACTTTATCCCCGCTACAGCGACAATCCGAAAACAAAAAACGTGGTTGAACATCTGAAAGTGGAACGCGGGTTAAATTCCCAAACGAACCTGAAACTGCAATTTAACAAGAATGTCAACATGGTTTCAAAGCTTCAATTGTTCTACAATATGAGGCGGCTAAAAGATGTGGATTGGCGCTTTGAAAGCCAGATCAATTCAAAATTGGCCCGGTATTTTTCCGTAAATTTCAATGTGTATCTGATGTACGATCGGGATATTACAACCCGAACTCAGATCAAACAAACCCTCTCTATGGGATTTACCTATAATTTTTTCTGACATCAGCCATCAATTTGCTTCAATAAAAACCGTTGTCCATCTGCTTTATATGATTGTTTCCGATGCCAATTTCCAGTGAATATCTCTTCTGTGCGCCGTTCAAAGTGAATTCAACGGGTAAACTTTTTTATCTTTATTGCATTGTTACAAAAAAATAATTTCCTTTTCAAATTATTTTTAATATATTTTTAGGTGATTTTTTGAATGCACCACAACATTGGGTCATGATACAGGGTATGGTCCGGAATTTTGGGAGTGGTGTTCCCATGGTTTTTCAATTGATGAAATAAATAAGAGACTTTCGAGGATCGAGGAGAATCGAAGATGCCGATAAAACGAGTAGGAATTATTGGCGGCGGAACAATGGGACGCGGAATTGCACAGACCGTTGCTGCCAAGGGAATTGATGTTTATCTGGTGGAGATCAATCAAAAAGCTCTGGAAGAGGCCATCAAGGGAATTGAGCAGAACATTGATGCCGAAATTGCGAAGTGGGGCATGACAGAAAGCGACAAGCGGGCCATTCTGGCGCGGATTCACGGAACCACTCAGCTGGACGAGTTGAAACGGCGAAAAGTTGATTTGATTATCGAGGCCGTTCCGGAAGAAATGGCTGTTAAGAAAAGGGTGCTGGGCGAGATTGATAAAACGTGTGCCCGGGATATTTTATTCATCACGAATACAGCGACGCTGAGCATTACGGAAATTGCGGCAGATTTGAGGCGAAAAGACCGCCTGATCGGGATGCACTTTTTAAATCCGGTGCCTAAAACCGCTTTGGTCGAAATTGTGCGCGGATTGTCCACATCGGACCAGACATTTGCGGAGGCCAAGAATTTTGCTCAGGAAATCGGGAAAACCCCGGTCGAAGTGTTCGAATATCCCGGCTACATTACGGCCCGGGTCATTGTTCCCTTCCTAAATGAAGCCATGTATGTGTTGATGGAAGGGGTGGCTTCTGCAGATGACATCGATACGGCCATGCGCCTGGGATTTAATTTTGGAATTGGCCCGCTCACCCTAATTGACCAAATTGGGTTGGATGAATTGCTGCTCTGGATGGAATCGCTTTTCCGCGAATTGGGTGAGCTGAAATATCGTCCCTGTCCGCTATTGAGAAAATTGGTGCGAGCCGGCTACTTGGGAAAGAAGACGGGCAAGGGAATTTTTGAGTACGATGAGCACGGGCAAAAAATACCCGGGAAATCTTCGGTCCTTATCCGGCATTAATAAATGAATTAACGCTGTGGAATAGATTTCGGGAGTATCGATATGAAAATAATGGTTTTGAATTGCGGAAGTTCTTCCGTTAAATACCAGCTCATTGATTCGGAAAAAGAACATGCACTGGCCACCGGTGCGGTTGAACGAATTGGAATGAGCGGCGCCTCGCTAAAACAATCCCGCTTCGACGGAGACAAGCTGCATTATGTGGGTGAGATTCTGGATCACACCATGGCCATTGAGAATGTTCTGGCGGTTTTAATGTCGCGGAATCACGGTGTGATCAAAGATCGAAAAGAAATTGACGCCGTGGGGCACCGGGTGGTACACGGGGGCGAGAAATTTAAAGAATCCGTTCTGATTACACCGGAAGTGATGGAAACGATTAAGGATTGTATTGATCTGGCGCCGTTGCATAATCCGCACAATATTAAGGGTATTCAGGCCGCTCAAAGGCTCTTGCCCGGCATTCCGCAGGTGGCCGTTTTCGACACGGCCTTTCACCAGAAAATGCCTCCCCATGCGTTCATGTACGCTTTACCGTATTCTCTTTACCGGAAATACAGCATCCGCCGGTATGGTTTTCACGGAACATCGCACCGTTACGTATCCCGTGTGGCAGCGGAAATGATCGGCAAGCCGTATGACCAATTGCGAATCATTACCGCCCATCTGGGCAACGGATGCAGTATGGCCGCTATTCAGAATGGAAATTCAATCGACACCTCCATGGGATTTACACCCGTTGAAGGATTGGTGATGGGAACTCGCTCCGGGGACATCGACCCGGCCATTATTTTGCACGTTATGGGGCAGGAAGAACTGACGCTGGCCCAGGCCAATACGCTTCTTAACAAACACAGCGGGTTATGGGGAATTTCCGGCATTTCCAGTGATGCCAGAGAAATTATTGAGGAAGCCGAAAATGATAACAAACGGGCGCAGTTGGCTCTGGATGTAATGACCTATCGGATCAAGAAATACATCGGCGCTTACACCGCCGCCATGGGTGGATTGGATGTGCTGGTTTTTACGGCCGGAATTGGTGAAAACTCACCCGTCGTTCGGGAGATGGCCTGTAAGGGGTTGGAACTTATGGGATTGAAAATTGATCCCGATAAGAATAAACAGGCCATAAAAAAGAAAATGGAGATCAGCACAAACGATTCCAAAGCCAAAGTTTACGTGATCCCGACAAATGAAGAATTGGTGATTGCACGGGATACGCGGGATATTGTGCTGGCAACAAAAAACCATTAATCCCTTTGGATAAAAAAGACTTGATTTTTAATAGTATTATGATGTAAATTAAAACCTTAATTATTCGCTTGATTGGGAAAACGCGTGGTGTTTATATGCAATACCAATCAAATATGAATTTGTTGGCTGGTCAATCGCCTGAAGGAGGTTTTTCCGTTTATGAAACGTTTTTTGGTTACCGGGGGAGCGGGCTTTATTGGAAGTAATTTTATTCACTATCTGTTGGAAAAATATCCGGATGTTGAAATTACCAATATCGATAAACTAACCTACGCTGGAAATCTGGATAACCTGAAAGACATCGAAAAGGATTCGCGCTACCGATTTGTAAAGGGGGACATCTGCGATGCAGAAACAGTTGAACCCCTGGTAGAAAAAAGTGACATCGTGGTAAATTTTGCCGCCGAAAGCCATGTGGATCGCTCCATCGGCCGACCGGACGACTTCATCCAGACCGATGTTTTTGGGACCTTTGTTCTTCTGGAAGCCGCCCGCAAATTTGGCATTGAAAAATTTATCCAGATTAGTACCGACGAGGTGTACGGAAGCACACTGGGTGAATCGTTCAAAGAGACCGATCCGCTCATGCCCTCCAGTCCGTATTCGGCCAGTAAAGCCGGCGCCGACCGGCTGGCCTATTCCTATTTTGTGACGTACGATCTACCGGTTCTGATTACCCGCTGTTCCAATAATTTTGGACCGTACCAGTACCCCGAAAAACTCATTCCGCTTTTTGTAACCAACGCCATGGAAAACAAAAAGCTTCCGATTTACGGCGATGGTAAAAATGTGCGGGATTGGATTTATGTGGAAGATCACTGTGCTGCCATCGATCTGGTGCTGCAAAAAGGACAACTGGGGGAGGTTTACAATATCGGGGCCGGAAACGAAAAAAATAATCTGGAAATTACCGACTATATTCTCAAAAAGTTGGAAAAACCCAAAGACCTGATGGTTTTTGTGGACGACCGGCTGGGGCACGACCGCCGTTACTCGCTGAACTGGGACAAAATAAAACAGTTGGGGTGGGAGCCGTCAATTTCCTTTGAGGAAGCCATGGATAAAACCATTGATTGGTACGTCCAGAACCGCTGGTGGTGGGAAAAATTGAAAAACGGGGCCTATCTTGAATTCTACAAAGCTCACTATAAAATCGACGACTGAAAGGGGTCAGGGAAATGGATCTTAAGGAAAAATTGAACAAAAAGGAAGCCAAAATCGGCATTATTGGGTTGGGATATGTCGGGCTTCCGCTGGCAACAGATTTTGCCGATCATGGATTTCAGGTATTGGGCATCGACAACGATCCCGCAAAAGTGGAACTTCTCAACAAGGGGCAAAATTATATTGCGGATGTCAGCGATCAAAAATTAAAAAGAGTAGTTGATAAAGGGCTTTTCAAGGCAACCACCAGCTACGATCAGGTGGGGGAACTGGATGCCATGTTTATCTGCGTTCCCACACCCTTTAACCGAAATAAGGAACCGGATGTCTCGTATATTGTCGATGCCACCAATGGAATCAAACCCAATCTGCGTAAGGGGCAGGTGGTTATTTTGAAGAGCACCACATTCCCCGAAACCACGGAAAAAGTGGTTCAGCCCATTCTGGAAGAAACGGGATTAAAGGTGGGTGAAGATTTCTATCTCGCGTTTTCTCCAGAACGCATCGACCCGGGGCGAACCGATTTTAATACCGAGAATACGCCCATTGTTCTGGGAGGCGTGACCCCCCGATGTACCGAAATGGCCAAAGCCGTTATTGGGCAGGTCACCAAACACATTCATGTGGTTTCTTCTCCCAAGGCGGCTGAAATGACCAAACTTCTGGAAAACATCTTCCGCAGTGTGAATATTGCTCTGGTGAATGAACTGGCCACGCTTTGCGACCGAATGGGCAACATCGATATGTGGGAGGTAATTGATGCCGCAGCCACCAAGCCCTTCGGTTTTATGCCGTTTTATCCGGGACCAGGAATCGGCGGCCATTGTATTCTGGTGGATCCGTATTACCTCTCCTGGAAGGCCCGGGAATTTGATTTTCACACGAATTTTATTGAACTGGCCGCGGAAACCAATGAAAGTATGCCCTACTATGTGTACGGTCTGATTATTCACGCCTTGAGTGAACACGGCGTTCCGCTGACCAATGCCAAGGTGTTGCTCCTGGGCGCGGCATTTAAAAAAGATGTTAATGATACGCGGAATTCTCCGGCCCTGAAGATTTTTGAAATCCTCGAAAGCAAGGGCATGAATTACGTAATGTACAATGATCCGTATGTGCCGGAGCTGAAAATGAATGGCAAAACCTACCATTCTCAGGAATTAACGGCCGATTTATTGGGGTTGGTGGATTGCGTGGTGATTGCAACCGACCACTCCGGTTACGATTATGATTTTATTGTTGAACATGCCAAATTGGTAGTGGATACCCGAAACGCCACGAAGCACGTTAAAAACGGGCGTGAAAAAATCGTCCGTTTGGGAAGCGGCCGTGTTTTGGGCGATGGAGAATAATAATCGATGATGACCCAAAAATTCACATCTTTAGCAGGAGTGTCTTTTTTGCTGGGGTTTTTTGTTTTTCCGTCTTTGGGTCTGTCCCAGATAACGCCTCAGCAAAAACAAGAGAAAAGTGCCTTTCAGCAAACCCAGCAAGTGCCTGAAAAAAGCAAAGAGGAGCTCTCCTTTCAGGAAGTTCAGCTCAAATTGATGGAACAGGCGTTTGAGAAAGCCGTGGATCCGAAAACCTATATCGTTGGCCCCGGCGATGTTTTTTCGATTGTGATTTGGGGCGATATTCAAAAGGGGTTCCAGCTTCCGGTAACAGCCGAAGGGCGATTGATCATCCCGACGCTCGGTTCGTTACAGGTGGCTGACAAAACACTTGAAGATGTGAAAAAAATTGTGAGGCAAGCGGGTATTAGGAAATATAAAAAGGCCAAAGTATCTGCTTACCTGATGGGCGTTCGCAAAATCCGGGTCCATGTGGTAGGGCAGGTCACCCAGCCCGGCACGTATGTAGCCACCCCGCTGGACCGGGTATCAGATGTCATTGCACGAGCGGGAAACATTGCTCCATTTGCGCTGCTTTCTGATATTGAGATTATTCATAGTTCAGGCAAACGAGATACCGTCGATTATAACAAATTTCAAAAATATGGCGACATTAAATCCAATCCTTGTTTGCAGGGCGGGGATATCGTTTTTATCCCGGCGATCAATAAAAACACGCCAACCGTAACGGTTGTTGGAACCACCAATAACCCCGGATTATTTCCTATTGATGCAAATGAAACACTGGCTCATTTTTTTTCTCGAAATAATAAGGTTGTAAATTTATTGAATTTTCAAAAGATATTTATTATTCAACGGGATGGGAAAAAGCGGATTATTCAGTTTCCCTCCCCTGAATTCAATATGTATCAACTCAAAAATGGGGATATGATCAAAATTGCAAAAATTCGAAATGTGGTTTATGTAAAAGGTGCTGTAAGAAATCCGGGGGAATATCCGTATTCACCCAATTTCACTGCTTCTGATTATGCAGGCATGGCAGGCGCAATGGAGAAATCAGCCAGTTTAAATTCGATCAAGGTTTTTCACAGGGCAACCAACAAAATTGAAAAGGGTGAAAATGTTATTCCTCAACCAGGTGATGTTGTGGAATTGCCTGTTACACTTCGGGAAAGAATTATTAACTATTTCCAGATTGCATCGCAGATAGCGTCGGTAATTATTGCTATTGCGGCTGTGAGAAATACTCAAGTTAAGTAATGAGGAAGTTGGATTTCTATGAAAAAAGCTTCAATGGATTTTCTTGATATTTTGCTTATAACCAGAAAAAGGATTAAAAGTCTTTTTTTGGTTTTTTTTATAACAGCCATATTATCAATTCTTGTTAGCCTGCTCTTACCGAAGTGGTATCGGGCCACGGCCACAATAATGCCTCCACAAGCCACAAGTCAACTCAATACGATTTCGAGTCTGGTTTCCAATTTGGGAGTTGGCGGTGTGGAGCTTTTTGGGGGGGCCAGTGGAGAGTCCTTAACCTATATTGCTATTTTACAAAGTAAAACCGTTTTTAATAAGATTATTAAAAAGTTTAATTTGATTAAAATTTATAAAGTGGATAATTTAGAGGAGGCCAGAAAAAAGTTAAGAGACAATGCGGAAATAAAAATCGATGATGAGGGGACGATTTCAGTCAGTATTTTGGAAAGGAATCCCCAATTGGCAGCCGATATCGCTAATGCCTTTTGTGCCTACCTGGATTCGGTTCATGTGAAACTAAATGTTGAAAAGGCTCGGAATAACCGGATCTTTTTGGAAAAGCGGTTAAATCAGGAAAATGAGATTTTGAATAAGGCAGAAGAAAAACTCAAGGATTTCCAGGAGAAATATAACGCCATCGAATTAACAGAGCAGACAAAGGCTGAGATCGGAATTATTGCCGATTTGCAATCAAAGATTTACGAAACCGAAATTGAATTACGGATTAAGGAAAACTCCCTGTCCCCAAAGCATCCGGAATTAATAAGACTTCGGTTGCAGTTAAAAGAAATGAAAGAAAAATTGAGTCAGCTAACCCGAGAATCAGGGTTGTCCGATCGTTCAAACCTGTTTATTCCAATGTCGGAATTGCCCGATCTGGGTTTGCAATATGCCAGACTTTTAAGAGATGTCAAGGTTCACAGCAAGATTTCACTGTTTTTAATGCAACAATATGAACAGGCAAAATTCGAAGAGGCCAAAAAGGTGTCTTCGATTCAGATTTTGGATACGGCAACGCCTCCCTTTAAAAAAGCAAAACCCAAAAGGGCGGTTTTTGTGGCAATTATCACGATTATTGTGTTGTCTCTGTATTGGTTTTTCATACTATTTTATGAAAGACTTGACAGCCTGAAAACAACAGACCCTCATCGGTATGAAAAAGTGTCCAAAATATTTCGTTTTAAAAAAAATATGTGAATTCCTACACCTTTTCATATACGCCCTCCATAGGCAATTTTAAAAATGATTGGTGAGGCAATACGTGGTTTGCCCAAAATGGAGCTAATCCAATACCATTGTATTTAAAACATCGAGCAAATAACAAAGCAAAGAATGTTTTGAAGAGTGATTGTCCCAAAATTTTATGAAATCAATTACAACTCGCGGCAGTTCTTTTTACCGACGCAAAAATATTCTATTACCTTTTATCTTTAGCGTTTTTTGCCTATTGTTTTTTACTTTTCTATTTTACCGTTTTGGCTACAAACAATCTTTCATTCTGGTCAGTGCCCTTTTTGCCCTTTTTTTATTCTTTAAATATCCAGAATTGGGATTGGTGCTGTCCGCTTCAACGTATCTTTTTAAGAGATGGGTCGTGCCGCTTGTACCCATTTTCTCGCATATCGATTTTACTGTTTTTGTCTTCTTCTTAACATTTGTTTCAATTGTTTTTTATTTGCTTAAAAACAATTATTTATTCTATCTTAAGTTCAATAATACCGTTGGTAGTTTTTTGGTTTTT
>JAADHR010000120.1 GCA_013151735.1 Calditrichota bacterium
TTTTGATCTGCCGGCTTATGTTAAAGGACGTCGCCTAAACGGTTTTATCAACAATCCGAATCCTGCGGATCTGTATGGATTGGAAACTGAGTGGCAATCGAATTTCTGGTTTTTGCCCGGTGCTTTCAAAGGTCTCGTGTTGACGGTCAATTACACCTACATCCATTCAGAAGCCAAGTACCCTCGTACCGAACCGATTGTGAAAAACATTTCCTTTCCATTTCCTCACATGGAAGTGGTTGGTAATTTGGACACAACGTACACCGCGCGGCTAATCGACCAACCCTCTCATATTTTTAACCTTATGTTGGGATATGACTACAAAGGTTTTTCCGTTCGGGGTTCCATGCAGTTTACCTCGGATGTGTTCAGATCCACGAATTATTACGAGCAATTGCGGACAACAACCCGGGCGCTTACACTGTACGATCTTTCTCTGCGCCAAAAATTGCCGTTCAACGGACTGCAATTTTATCTGAACTGGAGCAATATTTCGGAACCCATTGAATTCAGCGTAAAACATCTGGGTAGCGACGATTACTACGCTGACAAGCATTTTTACGGCATGACGCTGGATGCCGGCTTGCGCTATTCGTTTTAGAGGACAAGACGTCAGTTCATCATTTAACGACAATTAAATGACAAAGGAGGTGACTTAAAAGTCAGGAAATCCCGAAAAGCAAGGTTCGGCATTACCTTGCACGATTTTGTAAAACAGGGCTTAAAATCCACAGGTCGTTTCATTAAAAGTAAGGAGAGCAAAATGAAAAAAGTGCTTGTTTTTTTAACCATGTTGTCTCTGGTTTTTGTAACCAGTACATTCGCCCAATCGGTCAAAGTGGTTCCGGCCGTTCATGAAGACGGAACGGCTTACGTGAATTCTCTGATTAAAGAGATGATAGACGATACGTTAGCCGACGGCTCGCAGGCGCACGACATCTACGTGTTGAAAAAAGGTGCGGTCTATCTTTTATCCCAAAAAATGATATTCCACAATCCCATGACTATTGTTGGGGAAACACCAACCGCTGATTCCGCTATTGCACAGATAACTCCCCAGCCTTTTCAAAATGGTACGTGTATCGGGCAGGTCATTAATACCTATGCCGATTTGACCATTAAAAACGTTTATTTCCATGGAGTTGCCACAAATAATACGGCCCGTGTCGGCGGAAGTTTAATCGTGGCCAAAAAACCGAAACTGCGCATCCATTTGGATGGTGTGGGCTGGGATTACATGGGCTGGTCTTCTTTACAGTTTAACCAAGACAGCCTGGTGGTTATTCTGGAAAATTTGCACGTACGCAACAACACCCGTCCTTCCGGTGTGTATTGTCCGTGGACGATGAATTTCGGCCAGCACAATACCGATACGTTGATTGTACGCAACTGTACCATTTTCAACCAGTTGAGCTTTCTGTTCAAAGGCCGCTGGATGTATTTTAACTATTTGGAAATCGACCACAATACCATCTGCCAAACCGGCAAATGGCCGCTGCACTACCATTGGTACCGCAATGCCAAAATCACCAACAATATTTTCTACGATGTCGATATGTGGGGCGACAAAGTCGTTGAGCGTCAGGGTCAGGATCCCGATCTGGAAATGTTCGGTATTGTGAACGTGGATACCCTGCCGGGCAATGCACCGGGTGATACGGTGAAAAGTGTTTACACCATTCCCGAAAATCAAAGAAAATTGCTCGTCAAGAATAACTGCTACTATTGGTCGCAGGATGTGTTGAATTACTATGATACCCAAGATTCGGTACAATGCGATGTGTGGATGAATCCGCGTACGAAAGCCATGTTCGCCGACGACGAACACTACCCCGGCCTGGTTGAAGAAAATACGTTTAATATCGATCCGGGCTTTGTCCAAACCGGTCCCAATGTGATTCTGGATTGGGTTAAAAATGCTCGGGCTGGCGGTACGGCTTATCTGCCCGGGTGGGAACCCGATAAGGATAACTTGCCCGATTATTACCGGTTTGTGTTGGATTGGCCCTATCCCGAAGATCTTTCATACTCCACGACCTCTCCGTTGTACACGGCGGCAGACGGCGGATTTCCCGTGGGTGATTTGAATTGGTTTCCCGAAAAGAAAAAGGAATGGGAACAGTGGATTCAAACCGATGTGAAGACGGAATTTGCAGGTAAAATTCCGTCGGAATTCTCCCTTGACCAGAATTACCCCAATCCGTTTAATCCGGTAACGTCCATTCATTACACCCTTCCGAAATCCGGTCAGGTGAGCCTGGTGGTGTACAACGAAATGGGGCAGCAGGTGAAAACGCTGATCAACAAAAAACAGGCCGCAGGCACCTACGTGGTTAGCTGGCAGGGTACGAATGACCTGGGCATGGCTGTTCCCAGCGGCATTTACTTTTACCGGCTGAAAACCCAGTCCGGGACGCAAGTACGCAAAATGTTGTTGTTGAAATAAGTTTGTAGGTTTGCGCTCAAATGGATTTCCCTCTGTCGAAAAACAGAGGGAAATCCTTTTTTATGTAAAATCCGCGAGACTGCATGTGGAGTTCAATGTGAAAAAAAGACACGTTGTTCCGATCGTTGGTTTTCTATTTGTCCTTTTGTTTTCCCCAATCTTCGGACGCGCCCAGTTTGATCCCTGGAAAATGGTTCAAAAAATGGGGCGCGGGATTAATCTGGGCAATACACTTGAGGCTGCTAAGGAAGGCAATTGGGCTGCTCCGGCACAGGAATTTTATTTTGATGATTACAAGGATGCCGGTATGACCTGTGTACGCATTCCCGTGCGTTGGGATCAACACACGCAGGTCGATTCGCCCTACACCGTTGATTCCACCTGGATGGCACGGGTGGAACAGGTGGCCGATTGGGCGTTGGATCGCGGCATGGTGGCCATCATCAATGCCCACCACGACGATTGGCTGTACGAAAATTTTCCGCAAAACCTGCCGCGTTTCGAAAGCATCTGGCGGCAAATTGCCGAGCATTTCAAAGACAAACCGGACAATCTGGTTTTCGAGATCATTAACGAACCCTATTTCGATTTGTCCAAAGAACAGGTGGATACGCTAAACCGCGATATTCTGCGCATCATTCGCCAAACCAATCCCACGCGCATTGTCATCATCACCGGTGGCGGCAAAAATTCATATCAGGCGCCGTTGCAAATCGATCTGCCGGATGATCCGTACATCATGGCCTATTTTCATTACTATCGTCCGTTTTCGTTTACGCACGGAGATCAGTATACCTGGGGAACGGCAGACGACAGGGCCGAAATCCGCGAAAATTTTCAGGAAGTGGCCGATTGGTCGTCCACCAATCATGTTCCCATTCTTTTGGGAGAGTTCGGAGTCAATAAAGATAAAGATCGAAGCTCGCTTTTGGCCTGGTATCAAACGGTTGTGAACGAGGCCGTGAAGCACGGTTTTGCCTTTACGGTGTGGGATGTGGGCCCCGGCGGCAGAAAGGTCGTTTATTACCGGCAGGCGAATAGCTGGGACATTCCCGTGCTCAATATTCTTACCGGACAATCGGTTTTTGGCGATTCGCTTCCCGTTTTGCCGGCCACGCTGCAAGCCGAAAACTTCGATCGCGGCGGACAGAGGATTGCCTACTGGGATACCGATTCCGTGAATGCGCTGGTCTATTACCGTCCGGATGAAGGTGTGGAAATCGACACCAATCGTACGGGTGGCGGCTATTCCGTTTGCTTTGATCATCCTGGCGAATGGACGGAATACACGTTTCAGGTGGATTCGGCGGCGCAATATGTGCTGACCGTTTACGGTGGCGGCACCGATCAGGCGAAGCAAATCCGGTTGCGATTTAATTGGCAAAGTCCGGGTAAAGAGTATGCCCTTCCTCCGCGTCAGGCGGACGGAACCTTTGGCAGCGTTAGCGATACGCTGCATTTCGAGAAGGAAGGAAATCAACTGCGCATTACAGCTGTGGATAGTGACGTTTGGGTGGATAAGGTGCAATTGACCTTGCTCAGCGGTCAGAACGTGACGGAAAATTTGTTGCTAAATCCCGGCTTCGAAAAAGGCACCCAGTACTGGAACGGCAACAACTGCACGCTTACGCCGATTAGCGCGCCGGTGCATTCGGGCAGCAAAGCCTTGCTGGTTTCCGGGCGGAAAGCCGCCTGGTCCGGACCGCAACAAGCCGTTACCGATATTTTAAACAAAAAAGGTCCCGGCCGTTACACCTTAAGCGCCTTTGCCCGGGCCATTGGCGATACGGGCGTGTACGGCAAAGTGACCGTGATGCTGGAGTACGGCGGAAGCAAACATTACGTCGGAGAATCCACCCGTCTGGACACGGCCTCGTGGACAAAAATTTCCGCGACCGTTTCGCTGGATTGGCAGGGAACGTTAACGCAAGCCAAATTTTATGTGGAAACCATTAATCAATACAACGGCGATTTTTACGTGGACGACGCTTCTTTGCTGTTGGATTCTGTCTACACCGCCGTGGAAAGTCCGGCGACAACGATCATCCCGAAAGCGTTCACCATTACCAATTATCCGAACCCCTTTAATCCGGAAACCCGGATTCTTTTCCATCTGCCAAAAGCAGGGCAGGTGACGGTAACCGTTTTCGATTTGCAAGGGAGGCGCATTCGGCGGCTTGTGCACCGCCGCCTCATTGCGGGTGCACACACCGTTTTGTGGAACGGAACCAACGACGACGGCCAGCCCGTGGCATCCGGGTGTTATTTTGCCGTGTTAAAAACAGCCGAAGGCCAAAAGGTGCACAAGTTGTTGCTGTTGCGGTAGGCGGTTCAATTTCAGTAGCGACGCAAGATTTTGCGTCGCTAAGGATGTAAAAATCAAAAGGAAAAAACAATGCGACAAATTCCGATTCAAAAGGTGTTCATTCTGGTTGTTCTGGCTTTTGGACTCATGTCTGCTCAAAAGGTACCGGATTACTTAAATTCCAAACTTCCGGTCGACCAGCGCGTGAACGACCTTCTTTCACGAATGACGCTGGAGGAGAAAATCGGGCAGATGTGCCAGTACGTGGGCCTGGAACACCAGCGTGAGGTGGCCCGAGAGAATTTGGGCGCCAATGTAAATGTGGACGATGCCCACGGCTTTTACCCCAATCTCAGTCCCTCGGATGTCGAAAAGCTGGTGATTGAGGGAAAAGTCGGCTCTTTTTTGCATGTGGTCACAGCCAAAGAAGCCAACGAGCTTCAAAAACTGGCCCTGAAAAGTCGCCTGAAAATTCCGCTGCTTATCGGTATTGATGCCATTCACGGGAACGGATTGGTGCGGGGTGCGACGATTTATCCGACTCCCATTACGCTGGCGTCGTCCTGGGATCCGAAAATGGTGGAAGAAATCGGGCGGCAAACCGCCGTGGAAATGCGGGCAGAGGGGATGCAATGGGCTTTTACACCCAACGTGGATGTGGCCCGGGACCCCCGCTGGGGCCGCGTGGGCGAAACCTTTGGCGAAGATCCGGTACTGGTGTCGCAAATGGGCGTGGCCATGATTCGCGGACTTCAAAACGGAAACCCGTCGCCGGAAGAAGAGACGATTGCCTGTGCCAAACACATGGTAGGGGGCGGAGAGCCGCTCAACGGGACAAACGCCGCCCCAACCGATATTTCACGGCGCACGCTGTTCGAAATTTTTCTGCCGTCTTTTCAGGCCGCTGTGAATGCAGGGGTGTACACCATCATGGCTGCCCACAACGAAATTGAAGGCCAGCCCTGCCACGGCAGTCACTATCTTTTAACGGACATTTTGCGCAACCGAATGGGATTTAAGGGATTTGTGGTGAGCGACTGGATGGACATCGAGCGGCTGTACACCCTTCACAAAACCGCCTCTTCTGACGAAGATGCTTACCGGCAGGCCGTGAACGCCGGAATAGACATGCACATGCACGGCCCGGGATTTTTTAAAGGTGTGCTGCATCTGGTAAAAAACGGGAAAATCCCGGAATCCCGGATTGACGAGGCCGCACTGGCTATTCTGAAAGCGAAATTCCAATTGGGTTTGTTTGAACACCGCTTTGTGGATATGAAGAAAATTCCTAAGCGCGTGTACACGCCGGCACACCGGGATCTGGCGCTTCGGGCCGCGCGGGAATCGGTGATTCTTCTGAAAAACGACGGGTTGCTGCCCCTTTCTTCCAGCCGAAAAATGCAAATTTTGGTTACCGGGCCCAATGCGAA
>JAADHR010000121.1 GCA_013151735.1 Calditrichota bacterium
CCGCCGTTAAAAAATGGGAATTCAAGGTTGCCTGCGAATTGTACCCGGAAGAGGAACTGAATCGAATCGTCAAATTCTCCGGGTAATGTTTGGTTCGAATATTAATGATGCCGCCCGAGAAATTTCCCGGTTGATCGGGAGTGAATGTTTTTACAGTGACCACATTTTCCAGAAGATTGCTGGGGAAAATGTCCATTTGCACGGCCTTTTTATCCGGATCGGCGCTTGGCAATGCCGCCCCATTCAGCTGCGTGTTGGTGTAACGCTCCCCGATTCCCCGAATGTACACATATTTTCCGTCCACTACCGATGCCCCCGTGACCAATTTCATGGCCTCACTCGCGTTGCCCGTCCCAAAGTGCGACATCGCTTCGGCACTGACGGCATCGCTCACCGCTTCCGCCTTTTGACGATTTCGCAGCAAAGCGGCTTCCGTATTCGTCAGCGGACTCGCCTCCACCACAACCGCTTCTCCCTGAAGCGCCTCTGGCAAAAGCGCAAAATTGACCACTCCCACTTTTTCGCCATACACTCTTACTCCCTTGATTGTTTTTCGGGCGTAACCCATCATCGAAGCGGTCAGGGAATAATTTCCGATCGGTACATTTCGAATAAAAAACCGTCCGTCGAGATCGGTTGCCGCTCCCATTCGGGTACCGTTAATCATCACATTGACTCCCGGCAGAGGATCACCGCTTGCGGCATCGTAAACGGATCCCGTAATCTTCCCTACAAGAGCCACGGACGCCCCCTTTCCTTCCGGGTCTTTCTTCGCATCCTTATCCGAAGCCCGCAGCATTCCGAAATCCCCCAGGATTAAAAGAATAATCACTCCCGCCGCTAACCCCATTGTTTTGATCCTTAACGATTTTTTGTTCATCCGTGTTTCTCCCAAATCAATTGCTTATTATCTGCCGTTTTTTAAAAACCCGTACTCAATATGGCGATTGACTGTTAGAATCGTATTAGCGGGCCATTAATCCTGCATTAATTTTGGCTGCTTTGCCGGAGAACTCTTTTGAAAGAATGAAACATTTTTCTTGATTCCTGAGAGAGGGCGTCTTATTTTTAAGCGTTCACGAGTTGGCCATCGTCAAAAAATGAGTGTGTCCGTCTCAGCACCATTGGTGTTTGAACGGCTCTTTAAATCCGATTTAAACAAATGATTAATGTGAATGTAACCCATTTCTAACAAATTATTCTTAACTTGTGTGGAAACCGACTGAAAAACAAGAGGTTCAAGAATGGCAAGAAAGTGCGTGTTGGTGGTTGATGATGAGGAAGATATTCTGGAACTGATCGAGCACAATTTAAAGAAGGAGGGCTACGAGGTTCAATCCGTAACCTCCGGTGAAAATGCCCTGCGTGCCGTTTCCGAAAAGGCACCCGATCTCATTGTTCTGGACTTGATGCTCCCCGGTGTGGACGGCTTGGATGTTTGCAGACGGCTAAAAGAAGACCCCGACACCCGGGGAATTCCCATTATCATCTTAAGCGCCAAGGGGGATGAAACGGATATTGTAACCGGTCTGGAACTGGGAGCGGATGATTACGTTCCCAAGCCTTTCAGTCCACGGGTTCTGGTCGCCCGCATCCGGGCCGTTCTTCGCCGAAAAAAAGCCGGCGCATTGCCTGAAACGGAGGTCCTTCATATTCACAACCTGGTCATCGATCCGGGAAAACACAAGGTTACCATTAACGGGAAAAAAATCGATCTCACCTACACGGAATTTCATTTTCTGTCGATTTTGGCCCGCCGTCCGGGGTGGGTGTTTACCCGCTACCAACTGGTGGATGCCGTCCGCGGAAATAATTATCCTGTCACCGACCGCTCGGTAGATGTGCAGATTGTGGGACTCCGAAAGAAATTGGGAGACTACGGAAAACTGATTGAGACGGTCCGCGGCGTCGGGTACCGCTTCAAGGAAGAATGGCAGGACTAAAATCAGAAGGAATATTTAAGCCGGAAAAAGGCCGATGTGCCGTAATCGCCCCATTCGGTAAAGTGCTTTCCCCGGGCAAAAAAGGCAATAAACGTGGCATCCAGATTGGTAATGACGGACCAGGTGAGCTGGGGAACAACCACGGAGGATCGATCGTTGGGATTCAAAATCCCAAAAAGACTCCCGCGAAGAAGGGGCGTGATATCGTAAGAAAACTCCTGAAAAACCGACCAGCGTGACGGCGACAGCATCCCGGCCTGACGGGCCTGAACGTAAAAAACACCTGCATTCTTGAGCTTGCCGTTGCTATTGTAAAGAAGTTCCGTATGGAGATAAAGAGAATTCGAAAACGTGTAATCGCCCGACAGAACACCGCTGAAAACGGGCTTATTGTAGGCAAAAATAGAAGCGCCAAAATAAGAGAGATAAGGCGGGGTCGGGAAAGCATTTTTGTTCGGAGGCGCACTCACCAAAAATTCTCCCCGAAAACCGGCCTTTAAAATCGAACCCGCCCAGGCACCGCCCAGAACCCAGCGATCGTTTCTGACACCGGCCAGGGCAAAAAAATCGGTTGAAAAGGCATTTACCCAGACCAGACCCGCCGCAACGGTGTGCTTTTTATCCTTTCCGGGTTTGACAGACACCTCCACTTTGGACACGGGTCCGGTGTAATACTGTAGCCGAAAGGCATCACTCCCCGGTTTTTCTTCATAGTCAAAATCCAGAATGGACTGCGGATTGAAGATGTCAATGACATTCCAGACCAGTGCCGTTCCCCAGGCAATACGCTGCCGCCCAAGGGTTGCTTCCAGATTTCCGCGGCTGTAATCCAGCCAGAGTCGATCGACCTGAGCATAACCCAGTGATTTGTCACGGTGCCAGAGCACGCGATCCAGTTGTTTAAATTCGTGGTGACTTCGAATGTGATCCAGAAAATTCGGTATTTTTTGAACGGAACTTCCGTAAAACGCGCGAAACCGAATATCCATCTCGGCCCGAAATGCATTTGAAGGGTACCAGTGGGTATTGAGTCTGGTGTGAATCAACTGGTCGTTAAGACGTTGATCCAGGAAGGGGTATTTGGCGGTGCTGGCCAGATATTTCACATAGCCGTCGGCGGCAAACCAGGACACCTGGGCAAAAAGGGGCACGGATTCCATCAGAAGTAAAAAGAGAAGACACGTTGCCCACCGGGTTTTCCAGAATCCAGAAAACGGTTTCACGATACAACCTTTCCCAAATGGTTTATCGAAACACGTGCTTTACGACGCGATCACATCATCCGACTTCACGGCTCCATCCTCCAGGGTTACAATACGGCGGGCCCGCTGGATCACTCTCGGATCGTGCGTAGAAAAAATAAACGTCATGTCGTACTCTTTATTCAACTGTCCCATCAAATCGAGCAAAGATTCAGCCGTCTGGGAATCCAGATTGGCTGTAGGTTCATCCGCTAAAACAAAATTGGGGCGCGACGCCAGGGCGCGGGCAACCGCTACCCGTTGTTGTTGCCCCCCGGATAATTGGGACGGGCGGCTGTTTATTCGATCGGCCAGCCCCACTGCGCTGAGAAGCTCAATTGCTCGTTTTTCACGCTCCGATTTGGGGATTCCCTGAAGCAGCATGATGAATTCCACATTTTCTTTTGCCGTAAAAACCGGAATGAGATTGTACGCCTGAAAAACAAAACCAATGTGGTGGAGTCGATAGTCAATCAATTTGTTCGACGGCAAGTTCGAGATGTCCTGGCCTTCAATGAGAACGGAGCCTTCCGTGGGTTTATCCAGCCCCCCAATTAAATTCAGCAGGGTGGTCTTCCCCGATCCTGACGGCCCCACAATGGCCGTAAATTCCTGTTTTTCTACCTTTAAATTGACATTTTTTACAGCCTGAACCGGAACGGCCGTTGTGTGGTAAACCTTGCTTAAATTCCGTAATTCAATCAAAGGCATTGTCCCGTGCCTCCCGTTTTTTTAACGCGTCATAAAACGCCTGCAAGGGGGTGAATTTCAAAACCACCGTCATTCGTCAAGATGATATTTTTCGCCAAGGACAGGAATCGTTGCATTTGGAAAACCGATTTGCCGCAGACCGTCCATCAAGGCCTCCGATTGGTCCGAATCTCCATGGACAATGAAAATATGCTTCAGTCGATTTCTGTCCATCTGCTTGACGTAGTTCAGTAAATCACGCCGGTCCGCATGAGCGCTGAAGCTGTTCATCACCTCCACGTGGCTCCGAAGTTCATACTCTTCACCAAAGATTTTAACCACCTTTTCACGCTCAACAATCTTTCGGCCCAGCGTATTTTCAGCCATATATCCGACAATCAAAATCGTGTTCCGGGGGTCCTCAATATTATTTTTTAGATGATGTAAAATCCTTCCGGCTTCGCACATTCCTGAAGCGGAAATAATCATGCAGGAGCCCTGGCAGTCATTGAGCTTTTTTGATTCTTCCACGTCCCGAATGTACCGCAGGCGGCTGAATCCGAATGGATCTTCGTGGCGCTGAAGAAATTCCTCCTTCATTTCTTCATCGTAGCACTCCGGGTGCAGACGAAAAACCTCCGTTGCATTCACGGACAGGGGGCTGTCCACATAAATGGGGATGTCCGGAATCTTGCGTTCATCGATTAACAGATGCAGATTGTACACCAGCTCCTGCGTGCGCCCCACAGAAAAGGCCGGCACAATAATTTTCCCGCCGCGTTGAATCGTTTCCATGATGACCTTGGCCAGTTTATCCTTCACGTCCTGAATGGGATCGTGATACCGGCCGCCGTAGGTACTCTCAATCACCAGATAATCCGCTTCTTTCACCTGAACGGGATCCCGAAGAATGGGCAGATGCTTCCGGCCCAGATCACCGGAAAACAGGATGCGGCGCTTTTTTCCGTTTTCTTCCACATCGACAAGCACTTGCGCTGAACCCAGAATATGGCCGGCATCCACAAATCGGGCCTGAATGGCCGAATTAATGAGAAACGGCCGATTGTACCCCCAGGCCACGAAATATTCCAGCGATTTCCGGGCATCGTCCATGGTGTAAATCGGCTCCACCGGAGGCAGACCCTTCTTTTTATGTTTCTTATTCACATATTCCACATCTTTTTCCTGAATATGCGCAGAGTCGCGCAGCATGACCGCACACAGATCGCGTGTGGCAAACGTGGTGAAAATATTATTTTCAAATCCGGATTTTACAAGATTGGGAATGTTTCCGCTGTGGTCGATGTGAGCATGGGTCAAAATCATATTTTGAATCGAATCCGCCGCAAAAGGTAAATTTCGATTGATTTTTTCAGCTTCTTTCCGATGACCCTGATACAGCCCGCAATCCACTAAAAGCGTTTCTCCGTTTGCATGAAGCAGGTGTTGTGAACCGGTAACCGTACGAACCGCTCCCATAAACTGTAATTCCATCCATCACTCCTTCTTTAAACGTGTAACCATTTGAGATAAACGATCATTTGTCCGTATGTTAAAAACAGGCCGACCAAACCGCCCCAAATCACTTGTGCGGGCGTATGGGCTTTCAAGAAAATTCGAGACCAGCCGATTAAAATGAGGAAAAGATAAAACGGCGCTATAAACCAGCCAAATGCAAAGGTCAGAATAATCAGCGGCCCGGCGGTGCCCGCCATGTGGGCACTGATTTTCCAGAAAAGATTGATCATAAACGTAACAAGGGTGTTTCCTACCAAGGCCAACACCGCTGCCAGCAAAAAAGGCGACGCCTTAAAAACATAAAGCAGATCGAATGTCAGGAGCAAAAGGACCATGCTTAACACATACGTCCCATGCCTTTGGGATCGAAGCGGAATATGCTTATGCGTAATCGCCCCTTTTTTCTGCAGCCATTTAACATACAAAATGGGAATCACTGCTGTAAAAAGGGTGCCTGTTGTTCCCCACAAAAAAACGGTCCAGGCGGAGTGTCCGAATTTCACGGAAAGACTCCAAAACATAAGAACAGACCAGGTAGGCGGAATAAAAATATTTGAAAGAAGCACGGCCATTTTTGAGCCGGGCGTCTGTTGAGCTACCATATCATTTCCAGTACTCCAGGTCCTGTCACGATTACGGTCCATTTGCATCGGTCATTTTCATAAACAGCGAATGGAATCGGCCATCCGAAAGCCATTCTTTTTGCCTGCAATGTTTAAAAGTAAATCATAAAATATGATAGAATCAAGGAGTTTTTTATTGATTTTGGCATTTTGATTTCGTATTGTATTTTGACATGAGTATGATTTTTATTCTTTAATTGGACGGAATGATTGATTGGAATGACCCCAAGAAGCAGATTAAATCTGAATCCGTTACTCACGTTACACAAAAGGTCGTCACATGAATTCTATTATCGATTTACGCAGTGATACGGTTACGCAGCCTACCCCGGACATGCGGGACGCTATGGCAACAGCCCCCGTCGGGGATGATGTTTTCGGGGAAGACCCAACGGTCAATCTCCTGCAGGAAACGGTTGCGCGCCTGTTTGCCAAAGAGGCCGGTTTGTTTGTAGCCAGCGGCACCATGGGAAATCAGGTCGCTCTGAATGCTCACACCCAACCCGGCGACGAAGTAATCTGCGAGTACAATGCCCATATTTTTAATTACGAAGGAGGGGCACCGGCCCTGCTTTCGGGGGTACAGCTTCATCCTATTCCCGGCACACGGGGGGTTATCACGGCGGCTCAAATTGAAGCCGTTATCCGCCCGGACGATCACCACTTTCCGCACAGCCAGGTGATTGCCATTGAAAATACGCACAATCGGGCCGGGGGAACTCTGTTTCCGATTGATGAAATGAAAAGAATCTACACGTTGGCCCAAAATCGCAATCTAAAGGTCCATCTGGACGGCGCCAGAATCTGGAATGCCTCTGTCGCAACCGGTATTCCTCTGTCGGAATACGCCCGGTATGCTGATTCCATTAATGTCTGTTTTTCCAAGGGATTAGGTGCACCCGTGGGATCGATGATTCTCGGTTCAAAGGACTTTATTACCCGGGCTCACCGCTACAGAAAATTGTATGGCGGCGGCATGCGTCAGGCGGGAATTCTGGCCGCCGGAGCCCTCTACGCGGTGGAGCACAACGTCAAGCGCCTGGCTGAAGACCACCGCCGTGCCAGAATGCTGGCAACCGCTCTGTCGGATCTGGAAGGAATCCAAATCGATCTGGATGCTGTGCAAACCAATATTGTGATTTTTGAAGTCGTTTCCCAGGTGATACGTGCCGGGGACTTTGTAAACCGGTGCAGGGAGGCCGGCGTGTTGATGATACCCTTCGGGGGTAACAAAGTGCGGCTGGTTACGCACCTCCACATTTCGGATGATGACGTGGCCCGTGCCATTACCATTTTTCGTGACATAATGAGTTCACACAAATAGCGGCGTCATGTGCAAGGAATACCAACTTAATTCTAAAAAAATCGATTTGCGAAAAGGTGTGAAAGTCGTGGAAAAAGGCTCTTTTAAGACAGATTCCACACTCGTTTGGATACGGGATTTCCCGGAAGGGCAGCATCTTTTTCTACGGCAGAAATTTCTTGCATTTCCGGAAGAAATTAATATATTTAACATCGCTTCGTACCACCCGGGAAAAAAGGAGATTGTGACGATTGCATACCATAATTATCGGTGCAGGTCAGGTTGGCTCCCATCTGGCCAAAATACTCTCATCTGAAAATCACGATGTGGTGGTTATTGATCCCAATCCGACCACCTGCGACTGGATTCGGGAGCACATGGATGTTCAGGTCATTCAGGGATATGGCACAGACATTCATCTGCTCAAACAAGCCAAAATCGATCAGACAAACATGCTTTTGGCGGTCTCCAATTCCGATGAAGTCAATCTCGTTGCCTGCGAAATGGCTCATATTTATGGCGTTCCCAACAAGATCGCGCGGGTTCGCAATTCTCATTTTTATGTAGATCCCCCCCGGCTCAGCCTGAATGAATTCCATGTGGATATTGCCATTCATCCCGAAGAAGAAACGGCTCAGGAGGTTGTGCGTCTCATTAAACGGTCCACCGCATCTGAGGTGTATGATTTTGCGGGCGGGCACATTCAATTGGTTGGCATTCGTCTGGATATGCAGTCGCCTCTCGTTGGAAAAAACCTTATTCAGATTACGCAGGAAAATCCTGATCTCTCGTTTCGCGTAACGGCCATTTTTCGAAATAACAAAACGATTATTCCCACAGGAAGGGATTACCTGTTGCGGCGGGACGAGGTTTTTTTCATCGCAAAAACGGATGAAATCTCAAAAATCGTCGCCCTGGCCGGAAAATCGGAAGCCAGGGTCGAAAAGGTGATGATTCTTGGGGGCGGAAAAATCGGGCGCTCCACGGCAAAATTTCTGGAGAAGGAAAAGGCCATTGAAATTAAATTGATTGAATCCAATCCCGAAAAAACTCATTACGTGGCCGAGCAGCTGGATCGGTCGTTGGTAATTCAGGGTGATGGCCGGGACATCGATTTACTGGGCTCCGAGGGCATCGTTGAAATGGACGCCTTCATCGCCCTTACGGACGATGAAGAAACCAATCTGATCACCGCGCTGCTGGCCAAGCACCTGGGCGTTAAGCGAACCATCGTTCTGCTGAATCAGGAAAACTACCTTCCCATCATGGCGCCTATCGGAATCGATGCTGCAGTCAACACCAATCTCATTACATCCAATGTGATTCTGCGGTTCATTCGGCAGGGCGATGTTGTTTCGGTGACCAGTATTCCCGGTTTGGACGCCGAGGTGCTGGAGTTCGTGGCTCACAAATCCTCCAGGATTATCGGATCGCCCCTGAAAAAGGTCAAAATTCCGGAGGGGTCCATTGTCGGGGCTATCATCCGGGGCGATGAGATTATCATCCCCACGGGCGACACGATTATCGAACCCGAGGATAAGGTCATTGTGTTTGCACTTCCCGAAGCCATTTCCGCGGTGGAGAAAATGTTCCAATAAATTCAATTCCGGCCCCTGAAAGGAACACACCTGTGGATTCACTCTTGACCCTTTCTCACGTAAAAAAGTATTTCCGTCTCGAAAATCATCCCTATTTTCCCGGGGAAAAAGCCGTCCTTCGGGCGGTGGACGACGTGTCGTTAACGGTGCATCAGGGGACGGTTGCGGGTCTGGTGGGCGAATCGGGAAGTGGAAAATCTACTCTGGCCAAATTAATCGTGCGGTTTTATCTCCCGGATTCGGGGACGATTCTTTACAAAAACAGGTCTGTTTTGTCCGTCACACCCAAAGACCAGCGTTTTCTGCGGCGCGACATACAAATGATCTTTCAAAATCCGTATTTATCATTTAATCCCCGTCTAAAAATAAAATCGGCCCTGGGAGAGGTTCTTAAAACACATTTTTCAATGTCCTCTGCCGAAAGAGACCGGCGCATGGTGGAGCTGCTCCGGCAGGTGAATTTGCCGGAAGAGTCCCTTCAAAAATATCCCTCGCAATTTTCCGGGGGACAGCAACAGCGCCTGGCCATTGCACGCGCCCTGGCGGTAAATCCCAATTTTCTTGTGGCTGACGAACCGGTTTCTTCTCTGGATGTGAGCAATCAAATCCAGCTGCTCCATCTGCTGAAAACACTTCAACAGGAAAACGGGCTGACCCTTTTGATGATCAGCCACGATCTTCGGGTTATTCATCAAATTGCCCAGATTGTTTTCGTCATGTACGCCGGCAAGATCTTGGAAAGGGCCTCCGCTCACCGCTTTTTCACCCTGCCGGCCCATCCGTATTCACAGGCCCTGCTGGCGGCGACCCCCAAATTAACGGAAAGCCCCTCGCCAACACGCCTTCACGTTGCCGGAGATCCTCCGGATTTAACCCGTCCGCTCCCGGCTTGTCCGTTTGCTCCCAGATGCCCGCAGGCAAAGGATGTCTGTTTTTCCCGGGTACCGCCCTGGCAGAAGCTGGTTTCCGACCACCAGGTGTGGTGCCACTTTCCGATTACGTAGTCTCTGAACAGCAAGAAAGAGCCGCAGAGAGAATTCGTTTTTTGGTTTTTTCCCTGTGGTTCTCTGAGCTTCCCTGTGTCGCTCTGTGTAACCCTATTTTCGAAACAACAACTGACATTGAAACAGGGTTTTGTTTGATTGAAGAAGCTGAAACCCCTGTCCGGCCGCCAATTGAGAAAATGTACGAATTGAATCGTAACGAAGACGATTGCCGCTGAGATTGCGAAGCAGATTGAGCACATTGGGCTGTGAAATGGTGATGGCCAGCCAGCCGCCCTTGCCGAGAATGCGGGAGAGCTCCGATAAAAAGTTTCCGGGCGCCGAAATGTATTCTGCCAGTCCAATGGCCGTTATCCCCGCAAATACCCCGTCCCGGAAGGGCAGTTCCGCTGCTTCTGCCTGAACCAGCGGAACAGGCCTTTTTGCCTTCAGCAGCCGAAGCATTGAAAACGAAAAATCACAGCCTACGGGAGAAAGGGTCGGAGGATAGATTTTAAGCGAATCGCCGCTTCCTGTTGCCAGATCGAGATATTTTTCTTTCGGATGGAATTCGGCGGCCAGCCACTTTTTAAACGGGCGAATTTCAGCCTCGTAGATCCGGCGGTACACAAAAAACGACCGTAATCCCCGGTAAAGAAGAGCCTTCACATTCCAGATTAACCGATTCAGGGGACGCTTCATTTTAGTGTAGATGTTTTGTGTAAGGGAGTGCATTGTAAAAGGGGGCCAGGGCGGCAATCAGCGCCGTTCGGAAGGAATCTGCCCGACTGAGAAAATTCAGCGTAAAAATTCCAAAGGCCCCCTGATTGTCGCGCACGTTCCGGGCGCCGGAAAACTCATCGATGATTTGCCCCAGTTCCAGGTGATCCACATAAACAGCCCGGGCCAGAGCCTCCGGCACAGGGGCACAATAGCTGGCACCAAAACTTCCGATTGTGCCGTTTGTCACAAAAGCCCAGCCCTGCAGAAAGGTTTGGACGGGCTCACCCTCTCCCGCGGCCTGACGAAAAAAACCGCCTTCCAGGCCCACGTAAAAATCGGCCTCAATTCCCAATTCTTGGAGATTGCGTGCCCGGTTTTTGGCTCCCCGCATCAGTTCCTCCAGAGAGGTTGGCATGTCGGGAACATCGCTCGAAACAGAATGGGTTTCCAGCCGAAGCGCCATCTCTTTGCCTATCAGAAAGGGGCTCACCTGTTCAAAGGCCTCTTTTGCTGCGCGAACCTTTGCCGGACGGGTGGAACCCACGGCCACACGCAATTCATCCATTGGAGGCCTCGTTACGGCACTTTTGTTCGAAGGACACTTGTAAACTCATGAAGCTCACGCAGGGCCTGGGGGTCGTTCTGAAGTTTTAATTCGCACAACACCAGTTTATCGAGAGCATACAGATAATCATCCGCGTCAGCCTTACTCAGGGAGTGATGCTTTTGGTACGCGGCAATGAGTTTTCTAAAGGATTGGGCGGCATTCAAATAGGCTTTTTCCTGCAAAAAAGCGTCTCCCAGCCAGCGGTATGTTCGGAACCGCGTGGAATCGACCCGGAGCGACTGCCGAAAAATGGTGATCGCCCTGTCCCGCTTCCCCAATTTCAGGTAACAATAGCCCAGCCGGGTTAGTACTTTCGACGACCGGGGATTGTAAGAGACAACCCTTTCGTAGAGTTTGGCCGCTTTTTTCCATTTTTCTGATTGAAAGGCCACGTCTCCCCGGGATTGATTGCGGGTATTTTTCAAACTGGGAATCAGCACATATAAAAGAACAATGAGAATTGTGGAAACGATTACCACCAGTATTCGATTTCGCATCGTAACCTCAGTTATTTAAATTCCAACGCGGGTCATCAGCTTTTTCAATTCTTCCTTTCCGTGAGCCAGAATCTCCTGTCGATCCAGCGTCAGGATTTCACGATCCTTCATTACGATTTCGCCATTAATGATGACGGTTTGAACATCCGTGGATTGCGCGGAATACACAAGGGTTGTAAACACATCTTCGGAAGGGAAACTATGGATCCGATCCAAATTCAGCAAAATCAAATCAGCCCTTTTCCCCACCTCGATGCTGCCAATCTCCCGCTCCAATCCAAGGGCACGGGCCCCGCCAAGCGTGGCCATGTGCACAATTTCTTTTGCAGACAGGCTCCCGGCCCCCAGGCGCGGTTTCTGAATTAAACCTGCCAGCCGCATTTCCTGAAAAATGTCGAGATTATTGTTGCAAGGCGCCCCATCGGCCCCGAGAGAGACGTGAATGTTTCGTTCCAGCATTTCGGGGATTCTGGCAATTCCGGAACCCAGCTTCAGGTTTGAAGAGGGGCAATGAAGGACGTGCGTGTTTGTTGTTGCCAGAATATCCATTTCAGAAGCATCCAGCCAGATGCAATGGGCCACGGAAAGATGGTACCGATTTAATCCGATGGAATGGTAAAACTCCAGATTTCGCTTCCCGGTTGCGGCCTGAACTTCCCGCAGTTCGTTCTGATTTTCCGACGAATGGGTGTGAACAAGGATCTTTCGATCAACCGAAAGCTCCGCCACTTCCCGAAGCACCTCTTCTGAGCAGGAAAGCGCAAATCGGGGCGCGAAGTTAAAATCAATGCGGCCGTTTCCGGCTCCGCGCCAGCGCTTTAAAAGACGCAGCCCGTCATCAATACTTTCCCGGGCATTCTGAGCAAGCGCTTCCGGAATACCCGTCCCTTCGTCCATGAGGGTTTTTCCGATGGAGG
>JAADHR010000122.1 GCA_013151735.1 Calditrichota bacterium
GAATTTAATTGGCGTCATTTGTATCATTTGTGGTTTTTGGAGTGTAATCATTTTTTTAAATGCGGATTTGGAAATTCATTCTGCCACAAATAGCGGGCATTGCCGAAATGCTGCCCTCAAAAGTGATTTCCTAAAAACAAAATCATTCATTCGCGCATTCGCGGCCATACGAATTTGATTTGATTTGTGAATGGCCTTGTGCGTTTTAACCTAAAAAACTCATGTGCCGCAAAGTCACGAAGACACAATGGTATGATAAACAAAAAGATAAATAAGTATTCGTTGAAACAAGAAAATATTCAAACAAACTGAGTTTAAAATAGCTAATTATTTTAATTATAATAATCTGCGCGACTTAGGGTCTTCGTGGAAACAATTTATGAATAATGCAGGTTAATAGGGCCCCGAGTTAAAAAATCTTGTATTTTGTAAAAATTATTTTTATATTAAAAGCGATTACAGAGAATCAAAACACTATTTTAATGGAGGTTTGATGAAAGCGAAAAAACGGCTCACTCGAAGAGAAATTAAGGAAGATAAATTAGTTACCTACACCTACATGGTGACGGATTTTCTGAATAAGAACAGCAAATTAGTTACAGGTGTGATTATCGGAGTTCTTGTTGTTGCCGCTCTGGGGTATTTTCTGGCGCGAAGCAAAACTCAGGCAAACCAGATGGCATCGGCTAAATTGGCTGAAGCCATGATGTACTACGAATCTCTGAATTATGACAAAGCGATTCCCATTTTAAAAGACGTGGTTGATAAGTACGACGGGACCCACAGCGCGGGATTTGCGACATTCTATCTGGCAAATTCCTATTATTATAAGCAAGATTATAAAAATGCACTGACCTATTTTAAAAAGTACCTCAAAGATTACGGCCATGACGACATCATGGCCAGCGCTTCCCTGGCAGGAATTGCCTCCTGTCTGGATGCTCAGGGGAACTACCTTGAGGCCGCCAAAAAATTTGAAGAAGCCGCCAAAAAATATTCAAAGGTATACAGCGCACCGGACAATCTTTTTAATGCCGCTTTGTGTTACCAAAAAGCGGGTAAAAAAGACGAAGCCAAACGTGTTCTTGAATTAATTAAGAAAAAATACCCAAAAGCCTACGTTTTAAATGATGTTGAATTGCTTCTGTCACAACTTTAGTTTTTACCTTTTAACTGCAGCCGAGACTTTTCTCGGCTTTTTTATTCCCCTTAGCACGGCGGGTTTCTAATGGTTCCAATTAAAATAGCCTTTTTATGGCATCAACATCAACCCTATTATAAACAACCTGATACGGATGTTTATACCCTGCCCTGGGTGCGGCTTCACGCTTTAAAAGATTACTTTGACATGGTTGAAATTCTTGATTCATTTCCAAAAATTCATCAAAACTTCAACCTGGTTCCTTCCCTTCTGTTACAGTTGGAGGATTATGTCCAAAATGAGGCTAAAGATGAAATCCTTCTGCGAACCGAAATCCCTGCTGAGGCTTTATCACCGGATGATAAATATTTTTTACTCAATTACTTTTTTATGGTGAATGCCGAGCATTTGATCCTGCCTTTTCCCGGTTACAAAAGACTTTGGAAGAAACGCGGAACCGACCTTTCCGAATCCGGATTACGGCAAGCCGTTCAATCATTTACAACGCAGGATTTTCTGGATTTGCAGATCTGGTACAATCTAAGCTGGACAGGGGAATCGCACAAAAAGCGTTCTCCTTTTAAGGAGCTCATCGAAAAGGACCACGATTTTACCGAAGAAGATAAGCACGTTCTTTTAAGCAGTCAAAAGGCCATTCTCAAGGAAATTATTCCAAAGCACCGGGAACTCTCTGAGAAGGGACAAATCGAGTTATCAACAACCCCTTTCTACCATCCCATTGTTCCACTTTTGTGCGATACCGAAAGTGCCAAAATGGCGATGCCCGGGGCAACACTCCCCTCCCCTGCCTTCAAACATCCCGAAGATGCCGGGGAGCATATTCGCCGGGGACTGGATTTTTTCCAAAAACGATTTGGGAGCAAGCCGGCCGGGATGTGGCCGTCCGAAGGAAGCGTGAGCGACGAGGCTGCCAGTCTTTTTGCCGAAAATGGCATTCGCTGGATTGCCACGGATGAGGAAATATTATTTAAATCCCTGCCCCTGAATAAATTACCTCTTAGAGATCGGACGAGCACACTTTATCAATCCTATCAGTTGGAAACGAAAAACGGCCCCATTCACATCTTTTTTCGCGATCATACGCTTTCCGATCTGATTGGATTTGTTTATCAAAAATGGCCTGCTGAGGAAGCGGCGACTGATTTTGTTTCAAGAATACTGGATATTCGATCTCAGATAAGCGCGCAATTCGGAGAAAAACGCCTTGAATCGTCGATTATTTCGATTATTCTGGACGGCGAAAATTGCTGGGAATTTTATCCCGAAAACGGGCGGCCGTTTTTGGAGGCCCTTTATTCCAGGCTGTCTGAAACCGGAGAAATCCAGTCAGTTACCCTTTCCGAATTTTTGGATCAATCATCACCCTCGCAGCAACTCACCAAAATTTTTGCGGGGTCGTGGATCAATCACAATTTTTCCGTCTGGATTGGGCATCCGGAGGAAAATAAGGCATGGGAATTTCTCAATCGCGCCCGGTCTGCACTGGAAGAGGCAAAGGCAAAGGGAATTTCTGCCGAAACCGGGGAGCTGGCATTCAGACAAATTATGATTGCAGAGGGATCGGACTGGTTCTGGTGGTTCGGGGATGATCATCACACGGAAAATGCGGCCGAATTTGATTCCCTGTTTCGGGGACATTTGATTAAACTCTACGAGCTGCTGCAAAGGGATGTTCCTCCTGAATTGTACGAACCGATTCATCAGGAAAAGGTCAAAAAACTGGCAATAAAGGATCCCCAGGGGTTTATTCACCCCGTTATCGATGGAACCTATTCCAATTATTTTGAATGGCTTGGCGCAGGGGTTTTTGAAGCGGTTCCGGCCGGCTCTTCCATGCACATGGTTTCGGCTCTGATTGCCCGGATTTTTTTCGGATTTGATCTTGAAAATCTGTTTATCCGCGTTGAACCCAGAACCAAACTTCTGCCCGATAAAATCCCGAATTATTCAATTATTTTTGATTTTCTAAAACCCCGGCGCCTTCGGGTGACATTCCCCGGAAAGGAATTGTTGAAAGGGAAATTTACTGCGACTATTCAGAAGCGGGTCGATTCGGCATGGGAAGAAACAGACTTTACGGCAAGAGGCGCATACAGGGATTTTATTGAAATCCAGATGCCCTTCAAGGCACTTGGGGTACATACGGGCGATGAAATCGGCTTTCAGGTGCGCATTCTCGAAAACAACGAACCGCTGGAAGAATGGCCGGAGAACGAATTGATTCTGGTTACAGTACCCGGCAAGGATTTTGAATCCGAAGACTGGCTGGTCTAAAACGCGTTGGTTTGATGAGAAATTGCCTTGATTTCAAAAAATTTCGGCCATATATTTAGAAGGTCTGTTTTGGGGTCGGATGGGTCCCTGGTGGGCCCCGCGGACTTCAAATCCGCAGCGTCCTGGCAGGTGTCAGGATGGGTGGGTTCGATTCCCACACGATCCCGCTAACTGTTTTTGCACAATTTTGCCCAATTGCGCTGTTTTATGTTCTTTTATTATGCATTTCCTATCTGTAATACCTGGCAGGTTTGCTCCGCATGTCCTGCCTTTTCTTTCTTTTCCGTCCCACCTCCCGCATACAAATTCCCCAGCTTCATCACGGCATTGATCCGGTGCTGATCACTCAAATGCGAATACCGCATCGTCATCTCAATCGTCTTGTGGCCCATGAGTCGCTGTACCGTTACCAGGTCTTCGCCAGCCATCACCAGTTGTGAGGCGAAGGTGTGCCGGAGATCATGAAACCGGAAGTGTGTAGTGGATCCCAAAAATCAAGACAAATTTAAGCGACGTTTTTGAGAGAGCAGGCCATTAAGAATTCATTGGGATTCATTCCACCTAAGGCAGAATGAACGTACTCATTGTTATAGAAGTCGATCCACTTGTCAATCGCTTGCTTCGCTTCTTTTAATGACACCCATTCGTTGATCCAAATACAGTCTTCTTTAAACGTTCGAAACCATC
>JAADHR010000123.1 GCA_013151735.1 Calditrichota bacterium
GAATTTTTGCCGAATTTGTCCCCATTCTGCTGAGGGGTGTTTTTCTGTGCCATTAATAACAAGAGGTTAGAAAAAATCTTTTCTATCCTGCCCGGTTCTTTCCAAAATTAAACTTGCATTCATATATAAAATATCTTATATTTAAATTCCTTTAAAATCGAGACAACTAATTATTAATTTAAACAATTAAATGGAGGTCGTTCTCATGGGTTTATTGAAAGATGAGGATAAAAAAGCCATTCAGGGTATTTTCGAACAATTGAAAGACCCTGTGACAATCGTACATTTTACGCAAGAACTCAATTGTGATTATTGCCCGGAAACGAAGCAATTGCTTCTCGAAGTGGCGGACTTGAGTGACAAGATCAATGTGGAAGTGTACAATGTGCAAACGGATAAAGAAAAAGTGGCGGAATATGAAATTGACAGCCTTTCGGGATTGGTACCGGCCACGGTGATTCGAAACGAAAAAGATTACGGCATTCGCTATTACGGCATTCCGGCCGGCTATGAATTCGCGTCCATTCTGGAAGACATCGTCGATGTGTCCAATCACCACATTGATCTGGAAGCCTCCGTGTTGCAAAAGGTTCAGGCCATCGACAAACCTGTTGACATCTGGGTTTTTGTGACAACGTCCTGTCCGTATTGTCCCCGTGCCGTCCGAACGGCGCACAAGTTTGCCATGGCCAACGATAACATCCGCGGCATTATGATCGAAGCCAATGAATATCCGCAGCTTTCCATGCAATATTCTGTTCAGGCTGTACCGAAAATCGTTATCAATAAAAGCCATTCGTTTGAAGGCGCTTTTCCCGAACCGCAATTTGTGGATGAAGTTCTGAAGGCATTGGAATAGGACCCAATCTAAAAAAGGAGTGGAGCGAAAATGTCTGAGTTCTCATTTCACATAGGGCAGGAAGACCAACTAACGGAAAAGACTTACGACGTGGTGGTTCTGGGGGCAGGCCCTGCCGGATTAACGGCTGCCATCTACACGGGACGAGGCAAATTAAAAACACTGGTGGTTGAAAAGGAAGCCATTGGTGGCGAAGCCGCCTCAACGGATTGGATAGACAACTACCCCGGTTTTCCCGAGGGTGTGGGCGGTGTTGATTTGGCCGAAAAAATGGAAAAGCAGGCCAAACGCTTTGGCGCCACCGTTTTGTACGGGGATGTCCGGGATCTGGATCTGAAATCCCAGCCCAAAACCATGCTTGTCAATGGTGAAAAGGTGACGGCTAAAGCCGTAATTCTGGCAACCGGAACCCATCCGAAGGAATTGGGTGTTCCCGGTGAAAAGGAATTGAAAGGGCGAGGAGTGTCCTATTGTGCCACCTGCGATGCCCCGTTTTTTAAGGATAAAAATATCGCCGTCATTGGCGGCGGGAATTCAGGATTGCAGGAAAGTCTGTTTTTGCTAAAGTACGTTAAATCAATTAAAATTATAGAGTTCTTGCCGCATTTGACGGCAGAACCCATCTTGCAGGACCGCGTACTGGAAAACAAAAATGTGGAGGCATTTCCCCATCACCGTCTGGTGAGTATTAACGGCAAAGACAAAGTGGAGTCCATTACCGTTGAAAATCGTTCCACCAACGAAAAATTTGATATGAAGGTTGACGGTGTGTTTGTGTATGTGGGATTGGAGCCGAATACGGAGTTCTTGAAGGATCAGGTCAAACTCAACGACTGGGGTTACATTGAGGTCACACCCGACATGGAAACAAATCTCCCGGGTGTTTTTGCGGCCGGCGATGTGCGTGATACGCTGGTTCGCCAGGTGGCCACAGCCGTTGGAGACGGAGCTCATGCTGCCGTGATCGCCAATAAATTCATCGAAGATCTGGAAGAATAATTCTGGTCCAAAAATAACAGTGAGTCCTGCCAAAACGCCCGGTCCTTTCTCTGGATCGGGCGTTTTTGGGTGGGTCTGAATAAGGGGCATCCCGTTGTGACCGTGCCCGGATGAGTGAGAGGGCGCATGACTCGCTTTTGTTTTTCGAATCCGGAGCAAGGAAAAACATTTAGGTTGCGCAGCAACTGAGCGTTTTGATGTCCTTTGTGAATCCAATGGCCGCCAGCTTGATTCCTTCAGACAGGGTCAGATACGGATGAAACATATCCTTTAGCTGCTCAACGGTAATTCCCCACTTAATGGCCATGGCCACTTCCATGAGCAATTCCGCTCCTCCCGGCGCCAGAATTCGGGCCCCCACCAATTGATTGGTTTGTTTGTTGCGAATCAGGCGGATAAATCCCCGCATATCGCGCGCAGCGATGGAATGCGGAACGTATTTTAGAGGAAGTGTTACACTTTCTGCATCAATTCCTTGGGCCTGTGCCTGTGGTTCATTCAGTCCCACACCGGCAACCTGAGGGTCTGTGAAAATGACCCAGGGAAGCGCCCGGTAGTCGGCTGCTTGTTTTTCGCCTGAAAGAATGTTGTCCACCGCCAGTTTTCCCTCGTAGGCTGCCGTGTAGACAAACATGAACCCTCCAATAACGTCACCCGCAGCGAAAATGCCCGGTACCGTGCTTTCGAGATACTCATTGACGTGAACCGCACCCGACGGCGTCACGTCCACTCCGACCTTCTCCAATCCCAGCCCTTCCGTGTTGGGCTTGCGACCGGTTGCCACCAACAGATGCGTCCCGTGGATCTGTGTGTGCTGCTTGTTGTAATCCATATCAAGGTAAATCTCTTTTCCCTTTTGGTAGATGCGCTCCGTGCGGGCGTTCGTCATAAATTGAATCCCTTCTTCCGCCAGGTAGCCCTTTAATTCCTCTGTAAGATCGTGAGTTTCTGTTGGCAATATCTGTGGCAGCAGTTCCACAACCGTCACACGGCTTCCAAGACGGGCAAATAGCTGAGCCGTTTCAATCCCAATGTAGTTTCCACCGAGAACAATCAGGTGTTCCGGAAGCGTCTCCAGTTCAAATGCAGATGCGTTGGTTAAATAGGGCACGTCGTCCAGGCCCGGAATGGGGGGGATTCTGGGAGAAGCGCCCGTAGCCAAGATGATGGCGTCGGCTGAAAGCGTTTTCCCATTCACACGTACCGTTGTCGGAGAAACGATCTGGCCCCTTCCCTCAATAAGCTCAACGTCTTCCATGTTTGCAATAACGTTGGTGTATTTTTCCTGACGTAAATCCAAAACCATTTCGCGCTTTTGCTGAATCACATCTGCAAAGGAAGATAAACGGCCCTCCTTGGTAATCCCCGGGAATCGGCTTTTTTGCGAGCGGTGCAGCTCTTCGGCTGCGCGAATAAGATTCTTCGAGGGGACACACCCTACGTTCACGCAGGTTCCGCCAATTGGCAGCCCCGCATTAATCATGGTTACATGGGATCCCAGCTCGTGGGCCCGAAGCGCGGCCGCAAAGGCGGCAGACCCTCCCCCGATAATGATGACCTGTTTCGGCCGATTGTTCGGCTCTCCGATTTCCTTGATATTTTTGGCACGGTAGGGGCCAATCTCGTTGATTCGCCGGGCGATTTCATGCGGATCAATTTTTCCCGGATCAAACGAGACACGTGCCCGGCGATCGGTAAACCCCACCTTTTTTTCAATCACTCCGGGTAGTTTCAACGCTTTTTCGATGGTTCGTGCACAATCCTCGCACGTCATGCCCTCAATGTCGATTTGAATCGTTTTCTGTTTCATGGGATTACTCCTCTTGGTTTTCGTGATTTCTTCAGGAAATCGCGGTGTTCTTACTCAATCCGTTCTTTGTCAGAACCAGCGATAACCTGTGAAGGATATCCCGCGTTTGTTGTCGCCCGAATCAATTCCTTGACAGTTATTCGGTTGGAATCGTAAATGACAAAGGCCTCTTTCTCTTCAAAATTCACCCGTGCCTTGATTACTCCATTAACGGACATCAGACTTTTGCGAACGGTAATCGGACAAAGGGAACATGTCATATTTGAAACACTCAGAGTAACGGACCGAAGCGCCGCCGGTTGGCTCAGATGTTGCCCCAAACGTTCAGATGAAGCGCCCTGGGTGATTTGAATAATTTTTGGTGTGGCCAGCAGAAGTCCAATCAATACGG
>JAADHR010000124.1 GCA_013151735.1 Calditrichota bacterium
CTTTTGGGTACGGATGCTTCGGACCTTTTTGCGATAACAGTCGGAATAAACAGCCACATATTCCGGTGTTTTTCCAATAAATTTGGACGCCGGTGGATTGGGCTGCAGAATGTAAGCCATAAAAACACCGACAATCCCCCCGAAAAAACCAGCCGCAAGCCACAGTGCAGGATTGGTAAATGCCTGGGCATCGGCTTCCGCTTGCTGACAGGCCTGCACACGTGCATCCTGCGCAAAAAGCGTGGTACTACCAACCAAAAGAATCAGAACCAATCCAAACACAAGAAAGGGTTTTATTCGTTGAAATGAAAGATGAGGCATTTTTCATTCCTCCTTGGCCTTCTCTAAAAACGTTCTTTACTCCCAGAGGACAGGACCATGCTCAACTGCTACTTCATACTTCCGCACTTTCACCCAAATGGTGGGGAATATGATTCTAAAAAAAAGACCTTTCACCCGGAGCAAAAACGGTGAAAGGTCCACTGATCATTTTTCAGAAAAATCAATACGTTGTGGTTGCGGATGTGGCGGCGGCTACCACCAAAACCCAGTAAACCACATAAAATGCTGCTGCCGTTCCACATCCGAGGAGGGCCTTGTGCGTCTGGATATTTTTCGCTTTTGCCCGATAACAATCCGTGTAAGTGGCCACATACGTGGGTGATTTTCCCACTAATTTGGAAGCCGGGGGATTGGGTTGAATGGCGTATGCTGCCAGCAGACCGATTACGCCGCCCAAACAACCCGCTGCAAACCACAATGTACCATTCGTATCCATGGTGGCATCCTGTTCAGCCTGCATGCAGGCATTCGTGCTTTCATCCTGAGCAAAAATCAATACAGGATTCATCACCATCACCGCAATTAAAAGAATGGATAATACCTTCAGAACATTTCGAAATGTTACCCCAGTGAACATAGAACCTCCTTTTTTTTGTGAATGGATTACTCTGGAAAGAAACTTCGATTGCATTTTGTTATTCTAATATAAAGATATTTAAATTTCTTGTCAAGGATTTTTTTAAATTCAACAAAACATAAGTATTTACAAAATTTTAGTTGCACTTTCGACGATTTTTTTTATCTTATTAAGAAAAATGGCAGCAACGAATTCCTCCAAACACAAAATGGGCGATTTCTGCTGCCCTCTTTTTCTAATTTTAGCCAAAAAATCGGCTAATTCCCCAAAATGGTGAAGGGAGGTTTGGTATGGCCACTTTACTGTCAGCCCTGTTCGGCGGCTTCATTTCTTCTGTCGTGTGGTTTATTCTTGGCGGTGCGCTCTATATGAATCCTTTTATTGCGAAAATCTACCACAGCACAGAGTACTCCCCTGCTGTAAAAAAATGGCCCAATGTGCCGCAATACCTGGGAATGATGTTTTTATTTACATTTGTGCAGGGATTCTTCTTCGCCCTGGTTTATCTTTTTATGAAATCCAGTTTGCCCGTGGAAACCATTTCCAGAGGCCTGGCTTTTGGGCTGGTGCTCATCGCAATTCGAATAATCCCCCGTTTTTTGGACATGTGGATTCAAACAACGTATCCCAACAGGCTGCTTGTCGTTGAATTGCTCAACGGCAGTATCGGCAGTTTTATTATGGGATTGGCTCTGGCGTATGTGATTTAAGTTTTTATGTCTTCGTGTTGTGGCAACCGTTAACGGTTCAGCTCAGCTGTTTCTTAAATGTTTAATCTCATCGCGAAGTTCAGCCGCCCTTTCGAATTCCATGTTAGCGGCGGCCTCTTTCATCTGCTGTTCCAGTTGCTCAATCATCTCTTCGCGGTCCATTTTTTCGGAGGGGATCAGGCGTTTTCTGGAGGATTTTTCCCATTTGGCCGATTTGGAATCGGCCACACGGGTAATGCCCATGACTTCCTCAACCGATTTGTAAATGGTTTGCGGGGTGATGCCGTGTTCCTCATTATATTTCCGCTGGATGGCCCGGCGGCGGTTGGTTTCTTCAATCACCTTCCGCATGGACTCTGTAATCGTATCGGCATAAAAGATAACCTTCCCCGCCGCATTACGCGCCGCACGGCCGGCCACCTGCATCAGGGACCGCTCTGAGCGTAAAAAGCCTTCCTTGTCGGCATCCAATACAACTACCAGCGAAACCTCGGGAAGGTCCAATCCCTCACGCAAAAGATTGATTCCCACCAGTACGTCAAATTCGTGAAGCCGCAAATCCCGCAAAATTTCAACGCGCTCGATGGCAGCAATTTCCGAGTGCAGGTAGCGCACCCGGATCCCGACTCCCGTGAGGTAATCCGTAAGGTCTTCAGCCATCCGCTTGGTCAGAGTGGTGACCAGTACGCGCTCTTTTCGTGCCGCCCGTTCCCGAATTTCTGCAATCAAATCATCAATCTGATTCTTCACCGGGCGCACCTCGACCTCCGGGTCCATCAGGCCGGTGGGGCGAATAATCTGTTCCACGACCACGCCGCCGCATTTTTCCAGCTCGTAATCCGCCGGTGTAGCCGACACAAAAATCACCTGTTTCACAACCGATTCAAACTCTTCAAAAAAAAGCGGGCGGTTGTCCAGCGCAGAGGGCAGCCGGAATCCGTGCTCCACCAGCACCTCTTTCCTGGACCGGTCGCCCCGGTACATCGCCCGAATTTGAGGCACCGTGACGTGGGATTCATCAATAATGGTCAGGAAATCATCGGGAAAATAGTCCAGTAGCGTGTAGGGCCGCTGGCCGGGCTTACGCCCGGTCAGATGGCGGGAATAATTCTCGATGCCCGAGCAATAGCCCAATTCCTGCATCATTTCAATGTCATAATGGGTACGCATCTCCAAACGCTGCGCCTCCAGCAGCTTGCCCTGGGATCGAAATTCCTGAAGACGCTCAGCCAATTCCTCCCGGATGCTGACAATCGCGCGCTCCAGGGTTTCCGGGGTCGTCACAAAATGTTTGGCCGGGTAGATCGACACCCGGTCCAATTCCGAAAGGACTTCGCCTGTAAGCACGTCAACGGTAGAAATCTGATCGATCTCGTTGCCGAATAACTCCACCCGGATGGCTTGTTCTTCGTACGCCGGGAAAATCTCCACAACATCTCCGCGGACCCGAAAGGTTCCCCGTGTAAAATTGATGTCATTTCTCGTGTAGTAGATATCCACCAGCCGCAGGAGGATTTCATCCCGCTCAATGCGTTGGCCCACATGGAGCGGCAACAGGAGTTTCTGGAATTCCCCGGGTGATCCCAAACCGTAGATGCAGGAAACCGAAGCGACTACAATTACGTCATCCCTCTCCAACAGTGCAGAGGTTGCCTTCAGGCGCAGCCGGTCAATTTCGTCATTAATGGAGGTATCCTTTTCGATGTACGTGTCCGTTTGCGGCAGGTAGGCTTCAGGCTGATAATAATCGTAGTAGCTGATAAAATATTCGACAGCATTGTCGGGAAAGAGGTTTTTAAACTCACCGTACAATTGGGCGGCAAGGGTTTTATTATGGGAAATAACGAGCGTGGGTTTCCCCACATTGGCGATGACGTGGGCCATCGTGAACGTTTTTCCCGATCCCGTTACACCCAGCAGGGTCTGGTAACGGTCGCCGCGAAGAATTCCCCGCGTGAGCTCTTCAATTGCCCTCGGTTGATCGCCCTGAGGACTGTAGGAACTTTTTAGATGGAATTTGGCCACGATTCAAAAAACCTTTTTTAACCCAAAGGGTCCCTTTCGAGTGATCGGACAACATCTGCTTCCCATTTCCACTTCTAAATATAGACAGAAAAGGAAAGGTTTTCAACCCAAATGTCCTCAGAGAGGGGCGGGTTTTTTCACAAAAATAACTTGCTTTTCCTGAATTTAAATATTAACTTTTTATCTGTCTTATGTCCGCCGGTAATGCAACCTATTCGTTAAACAGGCGTTATTTTTTATAGCAGGCGGAATTTAAACGGTTGATGAAAGGAGTATTTTTATGGTAATGAAGAGAATGCGGGAACACACCAAGGCATTTCTTGTGTTTCTTGTACTTGCATTTGTCGGAACAATTATTTTTAGTTGGGGAATGGATGTAACCGGCATCAAACATCGACCCAATGTTCTGGGTGAAGTGGCCGGAAAAGAGATTCGCTTACAACAATACTATCAAGCGCTTCAAAATAGAATTGATTCTTACAGACAACGGACCAATAAAGACCTGACCGATGCTGAACTCAAACAGCTTCAAAACCAGACATGGGAAGCCATGGTTCAACAGATTCTGCTGGGCAAAGAAATCAAAAAGCGGGGCATCGTTGTAACGGATCAGGAAATTCTTTATAATCTCCAGCACAATCCACCGCAGGAATTACGCCAGAACAAGAGCTTCCAGACCAACGGCAAGTTCGATATGAACAAGTATTATCAGGCAATGCAAAACCCGCAGAACGATCAGTTCTGGATGGGTGTGGAAGATTATTTGAGAAGCTATTTGCCGTACCAGAAACTACAGGATATGATTTCTTCTTCCGTCATTGTTTCTAACGAAGAAGTACGCTGGGAATTCATTAAGAAAAACGAAAAGGCCAAGGTCAAATACATCTACTTCAGCCCGACAAAATTTATCGATACGCCGATTACCGTGACCGATCAGGAGATTAAGGCCTACTACAAATCGCACAAAGATGATTACAAAGAGCCTGAAACGCGAAAGATCAAATATGTCATTTTCCCGGTGAAACCCACCGCCAGCGATACGGCCGCCATTTACGCAGAAGCCAATCGAATTATCAAAAAGCTGAAAAACGGGGCGGATTTTGCAGAGATGGCTTCGACATTCTCCGATGACGCCGGATCGGCCCAAAAGGGCGGCGACCTGGGTTACTTTGGAAAAGGGGTGATGGTTAAGGAATTCGAAAAAGCGGCCTTTTCCGCAAAAGTGGGACAGATTGTTGGTCCCATTAAAAGCAGCTTTGGACTGCATATTATTAAAGTTGAAGATAGAAAATACGAAAACGGCAAACTCAAGATTCGTGCGCGGCACATTCTCTTGAAATTTGAACCCAGCGAAGAGACCAAAGACTCCGTTAAGGGAAAAGCCGCCTATTTTGCATCAAATGCCAAAGAGGAAGGGTTTGACCGGGTTGCCAAACAGGATACAACGATTCACGTAAAGGAAAGTCCCTATTTCAGACGGGGCGGATTTATTCCCGGAATCGGCTTTAATCAGGACATCGCCAAGTTTGTCTTTAAAAACAAACCCGGAGCCATCAGTGAAACACCCTTTGAAACCAATCAGGGGTACGTTGTGGTCGAGGTGGCCAGTGTCAAGAAAAAACACATCAAGCCATTGGATGAGGTCAAAAACCAAATTCAAAATATCCTTTTGCAGAAAAAGCGGAAAGAAAAGGCCGGGCAGTGGGCCGCAGCCGAACGGGCCAAAATGCACAAACCGGAGGATTTTGAATTGGTGGCCGCAAAGGATTCGCTAACCATCAAGGAAGCCGGGCCTTTTACAATGGATGGTTTTGTTTCGGGTGTGGGAAACGATCCCGACTTTAAAGGAGCCGCCTTTCATCTGAATGTTAATGAAATCTCTCAACCGGTTGAAACCGTGAAGGGTTACTACCTGATCAAACTGCTGGAAAAAACGTCTTTTGACCAAAAACAATTTGCTTTGCAGAAGGATCTGATTCGCCAACAGCTCCTTCAAAAGAAACGCCAACAAGCATTCACTGAGTGGTACAGTCAACTGAAGGCAGAAGCCAAGATTAAGGATTACCGGGATCAGGTTCTTTAGTCATTCCAAAAGGAATTATCCAAAAAGGCAGGTTTAAAACCTGCCTTTTTTATTGGGGGGATTCGTCACCATAAACCATCACCATAATAAATTATGGTGATTGTACAAAAAAACGATGCCTTAAAAAACGTTCATTTTTGAATGCTGCCTTGAACTTGAACCATCACCATAATAAATTATGGTGATCGTACAAAAAAACAATGCCTTAAAAAACGTTCATTTTTGAATGCTGCCTTGAACTTGAACCATC
>JAADHR010000125.1 GCA_013151735.1 Calditrichota bacterium
TCCAGGGGACCATCCTCTGTACGCCCGGCAGGAATCGAACCTGCAACCTATCCGCCTTAGGCGGATTGCTCTATCCGATTCCCCCTATCAAATTTAATCACACAACAAAAATCCCCTGGGAAATCTCTCTCCAGGGGACCATCCTCTGTACGCCCGGCAGGAATCGAACCTGCAACCTACGGATTAGAAGTCCGTTGCTCTATCCGATTGAGCTACGGGCGCAGCTATTTTTCACAAATAAAGAAAGCGGACGACGGAATGGAACAACGGTCATCCGTAAAATCCGCTCTTTAAAATGGTCGGGGCGCCGAGATTTGAACTCGGGACTTCCTGCTCCCAAAGCAGGCGCGCTAACCGGGCTGCGCTACGCCCCGAAAAATATGCGTGCTAATATACGGCAATTTCCAAAAAAAATCAAGAATTTTCTAAGCGCTCCCGATGCCCCCTCTTTACGGCACGCCAATCATGGAATTCAAGTAATAGTTGGCCAGAAGCCAGGTTTCCGTTGCCTTCCCGGACATATCGTATTGCACGATTTTTACAATTCCAACCTCCGGTACAAAATAAAAGGTGCCGAATTTCAGTGTGTACGGAATCGTGAGCCCCGTCTGACTCATCTTTACCTGGGCATTGACCAGAATATCCATTTTGTACGCCTGAAAAGACTTCCCCGCCGCTTTAATGGTTTCAATTTTATAGGATTGCCCTTTAATCGTCAAATCCACGTGATCGGGTGTGCCGTCACCATCCAAATCATCCGAGGGCAGAACGGAACTGGCCAGAGGAGCATCCGTCAGGGTGCCGGAATAGTGGAAAATCTCCCAGCTTTTGTCTTCCTCAAAGGGAATGGTTACCCACTGTACCGGAGAAGAAAAAAAGATTCGGCTGGTATCTCCGGTCGAGGCGTCAAATGATTCCCAACCGAACAGCAACAGGGCTTTACTGGTGACCTGAAAATATTGCCGTGTCCAATTGGCCTGATTCGTGGACTTGCGGGTTTCCATAATAACCGCCTTTTCATCCTCGAAACGGGTTGTATCAATGATTTTCATGGTGGCCGTATAAGCCGCAGAATCGGAATCGGCCGGTTTGACATCGTACGTCCAAAAATTCCCAACCGCAAAGGGAACATAACTTTGCGAGACCGGACCGGTGGCCGTCTTTTTATCCTCTTTTTTACTGCAGCCCGAAATCCAAACCATAAAAATGAGGGCCAAAACGGCCATTCGACTGAGTTTTCTCACGGCAATTTTCTCCTTAATTCTGGGGAAATATTTGCTGAATACCACAGAACAACACCGGCAGCTCACCTATCTTAGAGAAGCCACCCATTCTGCGCCGCCTGATTGGACGCATCACCTCCCCCGCTTGGTTCAGGGACGCCGGGAAAGATAGGCCTCTAATTTCGCTTTCATTTTTCGGAACGCTATTCCCCGATGGCTGATGCCATTTTTCTTGTCCAGATCCATTTCCGCAAATGTTTTTTCAAATTCCGGCAGCCAAAAAACCGGGTCATAACCGAAACCGCCGTTTCCCCGTTCTTCGGTAAGGATTTTCCCCCGCACGATTCCCTCGGTTGTCATCTGGTAAGACCCGTCCACAAACGCAACGACGCAGCGAAATTGAGCGCCTCGCTTTTCTTCAGGAACGCCCTTTAATTCCTCAAGCAATTTCTTTCGATTGTCCGCGTAACTGGCCTCTTCGCCCGCGAACCGGCTGGAATACACACCCGGAGCCCCGGACAGGGCATCGACTTCCAGCCCCGTATCATCCGCAAGCGCCGGAAGTCCCGTAAAGTTGTGAAATTCCACGGCCTTTTTAAGGGCATTTTCTTCCAGTGTGGCACCGTCTTCTTCTACATCGGGCATATCCGGAAAATCGGCCATGGTCTTTAATTCAATCGACAAATCCGATAAAATCTTCTTAATTTCCCGAATCTTGTCTTTATTCTTTGTTGCGAGAACAATTGTCATTTGTTTCTGGTTCACTCCCGGCTTTTCCCTTAAAGGGCATAAACCTCAGCTTCATTGCATTTACACACCTTTAACAGATTCTGATTAAACTTCCACGTCCCCTTTTCTGTGGGAACGGATTTAACTTGTTTAACCATAACGTATTCCTGTCCGCATACGGGACAAACCGTACCGTGATGTTCTGCTTTCCGAAGCTTATCTGCAAAAGATTTTGCTTTTTTTGCCATTCTTTACCTCCAATTACGTCAATTTGTCAACAGGAATTTGCATTCCTTTATTCATATCTACAGGTTTATTCAACATATTGCTCAGTGCTAATCCGATTTGATTGGCCATCAAACCCAGTATTTTTTGATCCCATTCCGAATAAAAATCGGGGTGTTTCGATTCGATGCTGACGGCCCCATAAATGCTTTGTTGATAAGAAATCGGCACTCCTAAAAAGGATCGCAGCTCGTAATTCGATTTTTCTTCCTTTGTGAAGCGCGGACGAAACAATTCCCCCTTTTCAAGATCGGCCAGCAAAAGGGGGCGGTTTTTTCGGATCACCCAACCGGTCAGTCCGTCAAACACATTGAATTCGGTTCCCTCTCCAAAATCATCCACCTGCCCGATGACGCGTACAATTTTAGCGGTTTCTTTCGTATCGGAGTTCAACATCGAAATCGTAATGCGATCATACTGAAAAACCATCCGGCAGGCGTGTGTAAATCCGTTTAAGATATTCTCTAAACTGTCCTCTTCGTTCAATTGCCGCATGAGGACCTGCTGCGCTTCCAAAGAACGATTTACCAGAGCATACCGTTCCCTTTCGGCCATGATCGAGAAACCCTGCGCAATGAGACCCTGGAACGACTCCAGCAAGTCCCGATCGCTTTCTCCGAATTCCTCCTCATTGGTGCTGTCAATGGCCAACACGCCCACGGTATTTCCATTCACCTGAATGGGCACCCCCAGAAAGGATTTGATGGGTGCGGGTGTTCGATAATAACCGGCTACCTGCAGCTCATTCGGGATATTTTGTTCCAGCAGGGACTCCCGACTGCGGAACACGTTTCCGGGCAGGGTTCCTTCAATATCCACAGCGTCCCCTTCAAAAAGAGTGGGCTCGGTCTCGGTTGCTGCATATTCAATCCGCAATTGCCGAAGCATCTGATCATACAAAAAAATAACGGCTGAATTGGCTACAAACGTTGATTTTACCATTTTCATTAGATGACGAAAAAAACGGTCAATTTCCTGGTAAAAATCAAATTTTTCATTTTCAGGCATATTATTTTCAGAATTCTCATTCAAAGCAGAACTCCTTTTTTCAGGTAATTTGTTGTCTGTTTCGATGAGTCTGTCTTGCCCACTCACCCCATTTTCATCGTCATTCTCCGGATCATCCTGATCGCTTTCCGGAAAGCCATTTTCAACCGATTCCGGCACCATGAAAAAATAGAGAATGACAGCGATTATGACCAACAAAATCAAGCGAACTGCAATTGAAAAGGGCCCGCCAAAATAATCACCCAAAAAGAATCCAATGACCAGTGTGAGTAGGACGACCGCATAAACAATGCGGGAATCCAAATTCTTCCCGGAGTTACCCTCGGAAGCTATGTGTTCTGACGGATTCTCCATTCAACCACAAATTGTTTTTTAAACGAGCTTCATTCTAATCCGCCTGAGGCGGATTTTCTTCCCTATAATCCCTGTTTTACGCTTTTTGTACGGCCTTCGTAATCATCGGGAAATTGGATTCTAAACTAAATAAATTTATAAAATTATTTTTGGAAATCAACAAAAAAATGTTTTTGGAAAGGCTTTTTTGCAGATCCGCTCGTAACCGCGTCTGTTTTTGTTTAAAATGATGGCCTTAAAAACGGGGATTTAATGCATCAAAAAGGGTGCTGTTACAAAATACCGATCGTTTTAATTCTTCTTGATCTGTTTCTGTAAAAAACGAACCTCTCGTTCCAGACGTTGAATTCTCAGCAACATATTTCGTTGGCTCTGTACCGGCCGATAATTTTTGGCACGGCTTTTTCCCGGGGATTGAATCGAAAAATTTCTCTTTACGATTTTCTGAATTTTGGTCAGAGGGGGACGTTCTCCCAAAACAACCATCCGAGAAAACTTTTTCCCGTTTCGTAAAAGCGTAAACGAAACTCGTGACCGGGGATTGTGGGCATTGATTTGATTCAGCAAATCTCTGAGATTATGAACACGATTACCATTGAATTCCAGAATATAGTCGCCTGCCTGAATGCCTGCCAAATACGCGGGGCTGTTGGGGAAAACATGGGTAATTACAAGTGTATCGATTGAGGAGGTGCCCGGCTTATTACTAACGGTAATGCCCAGCCACCCTCTGCGTTTTTGGGACATCGCAATGAGCCGATTGATTCTCTTGCGAACCTGAGCAATAGGCAGTGCCAGACCCTCCCGAAAATGATCGTCCAGGGAATAAGCCGCATAATCGCTCTCATTTGCCAAAACTTTGGCAAACAGAAGACCGACAATTTGTCCTTTGAAATTAAAAATGGGGGCACCGATAATTCCGGGAGACACCTGAACCCCAACCCTCAAAAACCCTTCTTGAGACACGCCTTGAATCATTCCAAATGAAATGGCTGTGGAAAATCCAATGGATTTTCCCATAACAATAACCCAGCTTCCGACATGTAAATCTTCAGGAGGCGCAAATTCGGGAGCCGGTAGGTCTCTTTTGTTTACGCGCAGAATAGCCAGATCGATTTCGGGATCAACGGCGATCAGTTCCGCATTCAACGAATCCCCATTAAACAGAAGAACGTGAATCTGGTCTGCACCGGCAACGATACTGTTTTTGGTCACAATGTAGCCATTCCGGCTGTAAATAAAACCCGAACCGATGGTTTTGCTGATAATCATTCGGGAGGAATTTTGGGAATTGGAGGACTTGGATAAGGTCTGCTGCGAAGGCTCAATTTTTGACTGGGCAATGACGCTCACACTGACTTTTTGTCCCTTATTCACAAGGGAAACCATTTCTTTTTCCAGTTGAGGCAGTAATTGGGTATCACCCGCAAAAAGCAGCGTTTGCGATAAGAAGAAAAAACTCACTGCCCCCAGGGCCATTATTTTTTTGCCGGATTGGTGCATGTTAATCGATCGCTAAAAAATAACCGAAACCGCGCGCCCCATTGGCATCGAAGGAAAGATGGCAGGGCCCGTCGAATCGCTGGATATGCTGGCTCGTTTCACCGAATCGTTCCGATGCTCGGAAAGACTAACGGAATTGATTCCCGTGCGGCTTTGCGGGGTTTGCGAAACGGCTACCTCGTCCAGGACATATCGCACATGTTCTTCGACCACCGGTTTTCTCGCAACTTCGACCACGGGAGAAACCGTTTCCGATTGTTTGGCCTCCATCTGAGGATAAGAGCGAGTAATGTGTTGTTTCGATGAACCCGTGAGGAAAAATTGATTGACTGCAAAAAACGAGACAAACAGAAGACTCAAAACAGCCAATCCGTAAGCGGGAGCTTTTGTGGACAGCAGAACATTTAAAATATGCTCAAAAAAACCTTCACGCTCCAGCTCCTGACGAATGCGGCTTTTCAGCACGATGTCAAACGTGGGAGATGCATGAACAACGGGCATTTCACGGAGCTGTTTCTGGACGAGTTTTACGCGCTGCATTTTGGCCCGGCATGATTCACAGGCCATTAAATGCTCTTCAAATTGGGATTTTTTCTTTCCCCCGATAAAACCATCCAGATAATCCGTTATTAGAGATGAAAACTGGTCGCAAGATATCATTCAGCTCCTCCTGAATTTTTTGTTTCATGAGAATTCCTGTAAAAACTAAAAGTATTAGAGGGAAAAGATCATTCATATGTCGTATCGGCACTCCATTCAAATTATTAACATCACTTATTTAACAAGCACTAACCCTTAAAATGTTCCATAAAATAATAAGAATTTGAAAAAATCTGCGCCCGCATCGGTACCTACCGGATGCTTATTCTTTTCCGGGCGGCACCTGGCGTTTATCCCATAAAAATTTTAGTCGTTCCTGAAGCCGCAAACGTGCCCGGTTGACACGGGATTTCACCGTACCTATCGGAATTTTAATAATTTTACTAATCTCTTCGTAAGAAAGTTCCTGTATATCTCGCAGAATAATAACTTCCCTGAATTTGGGCGACAGATTTTGTATTTCCTTTTGAATAATTTCATCGTACATGCTGCTGTTGACTGTTTTTTCAGGACTTAACGACTCATCTGATATTTCGTAATCTTTGTCTTCATAACCAATATCACTAATCGAGAAAAGATTCCGTTTTTTGCGCTTTCGTAACTCCGTTTTTGCCAGATTCCCGGCAATGGTGTAAATCCACGTAGAAAATTTGGCCACTTTGCGGTAGGCATGTTTATTGCGAAAAACACGGAGGAAGGTTTCCTGTACAATATCCTCGGATTCGGTCCGATTTCCTAAAAAGCGATAAACAAAATTGAGAAGCGGGTCCTTATAGCGCCGGACAATTTCATTGAAGGCCTTAATATCTCCCTGCTGAAATTTCTCAATCAGATCCTCATCCTCAAGAGAATTGTAGGGCTCTTGAAAATCATTATTTTTTTGGGGCAATGAGCCGGATTGATCAGACATTTTTATTCGCATGCGTTAAGTGATAAACCAACAAATCCATAATGAGGCGCGGATGCTGATAGTGCGATTTTAGATTGCGATCGGCTTCCAACAGAAATTGAAAATTCCGAATGAGCTCACTTTCGGTGTATTTTCCCGCTTGTGCAATATACTTGTTAACAAAATAGGGAGGCGTGTGGGTCTGCACGGCAATATCCTTAACCGATGCCCCCTTTTTTTGGAGAGCCTTGACCCGTGCCAATTTGCTAAAATAGGAGGTGAGCATAGTTACCATATAAACCGGTGAATCGCCTACCTCCAGCATTCGCCTGACAATAGCCACACTGCGCGCAAATTTCTTTTCTCCCAGAGAGTCCCACACTTCAAAGATATTGAATGTGCGCGATATTCCTACCACTTTTTCAACCGTTTCCTCTGTAATTTCAATTTGGTTTTTAGCATATTGGACCAATTTATCGATTTCATTGGCAATATCCTGAAGGGATCGTCCCATCCGGGCAACCAGAAGTTGAGCGGCTTTAGGGGAGATTTCCTTGCCTCTCTCCCGAACATGGGAAAAAATCCACTGCAATATCTTGGTTTCTGTCAGGGGTTTAAACGGCACACCCACCGCTTTTTTGAGGATATCGTTATGAAATTTCTTAAGATCGTTTCGATCCGACACCAGTACAAGAACTGTCTGCGGAGCGGGATTTTCCACATATCTGAGCAGCAGCCGTTTTCCGGCTTCATTCAGGCGATCCACGTGCTGTACAATCACCAGCCGCCTTTGAGCCATCATGGGGAAAGAGGTGGCAATCCCGATAATGGTCTCCCCGGTGACTTCCTCCCCATACAGCAGATCATAATTAAAATCCCGGACTTCCTTTGAGATTAGTTTATCCGTAATCTGCTTAAGGGAACCTTTAATCAGATAATCTTCACTGCCGTAAAACAGATACACCGGTTCTATTTTTCCGGACTGAAGATGCTTTTGAAAGGTTTCAGGTTGAATGATGGCCATACTCATTTGCTTCTACTAAATCCCAATCAGATGTAACTATTTTAAAAATATAAAAGAAAATACCCGCAAAATCAAGCAATCTTCCTATTGGCAGCCAGAAAATCACCGTTTCTTTTTCTTCTCTTTTCTGAGGGCCGTTACCAGGGTAACGGTAAAACCGCCCCAGATAATTCCAAGAATAAGAATCATAAAAACAACGGCGCCTTTTGTCATGTGCCCTCCCTTTCGAGAGTCCATCGAACCAGCCATTTATTGAATCCAATAAAAAAGAGGAGAACCACCCCCCATTGCAGAAGACAGGTTCCCAGACTGTATGTGTGAAAAGGATTCCACCAGCCTTTCGGATCGTAAGCGGTAACCGATTGGTAAAACCACCAGACGAGCATGGCTGCAAATTCCAAGGGGATGACAAATCGCACAATATAGTCAAACCATTTCCCCACGCGGATATCCGAATCCTTTGAATTCAAAAGCTCCTTTCGGAAACGAGACACCCCGAATTTAATCACGGCCAGTGAGAAAAAGAGTCCGCTTACCAACAATCCGACCCCCCAGGCCCAATCCTGATTGTTAAAAAATTTCAGGGAAAGGGCAGAGGGCGCACCCAGAAAAAGGGTGACGATCCAAACCAGTCGAATCGCTTTTTTACGATTTAACCCCATGTCCATAAAAAGGCGCGTAGCAAGCTCAACCATGGAAATCAGGGAAGAAAGAGCGGCGAATGTAAGGGCCAGAAAGAACAACGCGGCAAAAAGTTGACCGGCGGGCATTTTCTCAAAAAGTTTGGGAATGGTAATAAACGTCAGACCCGTATTTCCGGATTTCATGGCATTCAGAGCCGTTGTCAGAGGAAGCAGGGCAAATACGGTCGGAATAATAGCCAGTGCCGCAAACAAGGAGGCAGAATTATTTCCCAATCCCGTGACAAAAGAATTGAGCACCACATCCTCATCCTTTTTGAGATACACCCCGTAGGTCAAAATCAAGCCCCAGCCGGCTCCGGTGGACCAGGCAGACTGCGAAAGGGCTTCCAGCCACACACGAAAATCAATTAATTTGGAAAAATCCGGATTGAACAGAAAATTTAATCCTTCTGCCGCTCCGGGCAGGGTAACGGCCCGAATGGAGGCAATGATCACCAGAACAAAAAGGGAAGGAATCAGCAGTTTATTGGCGCGCTCAATTCCGCCCGCCACCCCCTGTAAAACAATCCAGCTGGCCACACTAATGGCAATAAGGTGATCGAACAGTGGCAAGGGGGATCCGGTAAAATGCGTCCAGTAGGCTCCGGGGTCGACGTGATTCAGCTGTCCCAGAGATGCCTGAATAAAATAGTGCAAACTCCATCCGGTAACAACGGAATAATAAAACATAATGCCCATGGTGCAAAAACCGACAAACGCTCCCATCCAGGCAAATTTCTTTCCCATGAATGTTCCAAAAGCGCCAATCGTCCCCATCCTCGCCGTCTTCCCCATTGTAAATTCAACCATCAAGAGGGGAATGGACCACAGAAAAAGGAAAATAACCCATGGAATCAGAAACGCGCTCCCCCCGTTTTGAGCCACCATTCGCGGAAACCGCCAGATATTTCCGGCGCCTACGGCCATCCCCATTGCGGCCAAAATTAACCCCAGCCGGGAAGAAAATTCTTCTCGCTTCTCCATTGTTCTCCAAAATGTGTAAACAGAAGTTTTTAATAGGCAGATATTCTAAAATAGTGATTTTTACGGAAAATGCAAGAAGTTTTACAGAGTAGATTTCAGAGCAGCCGTAATGACGACACAAAAAATGTGTTCCGCCCCCGTATGCCGTTTCGAAGACGCCCTTTTTGCAAACAAAACACATTAAACGATCTGCGGGCACCCGGCAAAATTGCTTCCTACCCGTTTAAGCCTTATGATTTTAAACCACTCTGCCGAAATAAAAGAGGACATTGCTAAGAACGAGTCAATTTTTTCGAACATTAACGTATTTCTGTTTTTCAACCCTTGGGTTAAAACTGATTCTAAGAATGGTTGATCGGACACATGGACACACAGATTCAAACGTTTACCAAGCCACAAAAAGAACGCCGCCGTTACTATCGGCTCCGACCCAGTATGCCGGAAAAAATTCTGGCGGAAATATTTTTTCTCGGGAACAAGCATTGTACGGTTCAGGTCGTAAACTTAAGTCCGGGGGGCGTCCTGGTGTATACGACCCATTGCGCCGAAAAATTTCACAAAGGAGATATCCTTCCGCGCATAGATTTACAGTTTCCTCACAAATCGCCAATTACGTATGCGGGTGAAATCGTCCGCCTGGAGCCCACAGGTGATCCTGATGCCATTTATTGTGCCATCAAATTTGAAAAATTCGGTGGACTAACCGGCACCAAGATCCCGTCCAAAAAGGCAGCTAAAATCAACACCGTTCAAGAAGAAGCCATTTTCTTGACACGCCTTCGCCAGGCTGAAAATTACACAAATCAGGATTCCATTCAGGATGAGATTCGGATGCGAACCCACGTTTACGAATCCTTTCGTGATATTACAGAACATCTCCGAATGGAAGAGAGGTGGTTTTTTTTGGAGGTGCTGGACGAATTGAAACGCCAGGAACCGGCTTACTCGCAGGGGCTTTTGAAGGAATACCTGAGATTTTGCACGGGAGAGGATCGCACCACCCAAGTGGCTTCAGACAACAAAATCAAAACCTTTCTAAAAAATTTTCTGTAAAAACAAAAGGGCTGTCTTTTGGTAAAGCAGCCCTTTTGCGGAGGAGATGATGGGGGTCTCATCATCTGGGGTCATTTATTTCAAAAATGTGGTTTAAATTTTTATACGAGCCAATCTCCTAAAAGTTTAAAAAATTTCACCCTTTTGATATTAATACGTAAATCTCCTAAAAATGTTTTAAAAAAATTTTATTTTTTTTAAAATTTTAAACCGTCTCCATTAATCCGCACGATTCATAAAGTGCTGCCTCAAAGCCCCTGCGTCAAAAAGATTACAATAATTGGCTATTTACAATTCAGTCTTTTTCGAATAGTATCCTGTTTTAATGGATATTTATCTTTTTGTTTATTCTGCCTTTGTGACTTTGGAGCTTCGTGGTTCCGGCCTCGCCACAACGAGGTCCCTCAGTTCCAGTTTCCTGAATCTTTTACATTCCCGGACGCATCGTATTCTTCCCAGGAACCTGAGCCGTTTGCCGCCCAAACCGCGTGGTAAATTTTGGCACTTCCCGAGAAAACATCAACCGAACCGGAGTGATCGGAATTATTGACCAGATCATACTCTGAATTGGGGCTTCCGTAAATGGTTAGTTGGGCTTCCTTCTTCCCGTTGCTGTCTTCAGACCATTCAAAAAGCGCAATTTCATTTTCCTTTTGATCAAAAATGTGCATCGTCCCGGATTTTCCATCCATTGAAGAGGTGCCACTCATCAACGTCCAGTGGTCATAAACCGTACCGCCCTGATCGGTTCCGTTAAGTTCGAAGGTCCAATTGGCCGAATCATTTTCTTTAACTGCCGCAATCGTGGCGACCAAATCGCCCGAGGTAATGGTCCAGGTTGTGGTATTGCCTTCCACTTTTGGGGTTTGAAGCTGAGCAAACGTCAGGTAGGAAAAGGCCATTCCGGTATGCGCATTGAACATATTCACATAATTCTGCAGTTCAGCCGGGGTATTGGCCGAAGCAGGCCCCTGAAAATTCACAAACGATGGAAATTGGGGAGTGGCTGATCCGCCCGTGGAACTCTTCTGCAAACACCCGGAAAATGCAACGGCCACCACCAGAATAAGCACTGCTGAAATCCGATATTTCATCACCGATAACCTCCTTTTAAAATAAATGGTTCATTAAAATGAATGGAAAAGATGTTTAACGGGTTCGTTTTCAAATAAAAAACGAGAATTGATTCTGAGATGTATCTTTTTTAATTATCGGCAAAAAAAATCCAGACTTTACCCAAATCTGGAATCTATTTGAATGCTTTGCCGCCGTCTCTTTTTTATCGGAGGTTACTTCCTCATTATTCCCCATGCGTCGAATGTGAATGGCTTTTTGAAAAAAATTTCTGACAAATAATAAGTTCACTTTAAAAACCTGCGAACAGCATAAATAACGCCAATTTAATTTCAATAAAATCGGTTCGTGAAAATTCGCGAAATTCGTGGGCGAATACTTTTTTGGAGCAGATTCATAAATAATCTTTCACGGGCCGATATTTTGCGAATACAGCTTCACATAATCGACAATGGTTGCAATAAATTTCCCAATGATGGGCATGTTAATCGACTTTGACAGCAGCCAGGTGAGGATCGCCAAAACAATACCGCTCACAATCGTTACGCCAATCACAAATCCAACACCGCGCATAACACCGAGAAGAAAGTTAAAAAACAGCACCTTTTTCTTTTCCCGTCGGTATTCTTCGTACTCCGTAATGGTAATCTTTTCCCATTTGTAAATTGCTTTTTCGATGCGATTCATAAGGTCTTCAATCCGCTCACGGTAGCTTGCCACGATTCAGCTCCTTTTTAACGATCGGGTTTTGGAATGAATGGAAACTTTCTGGAAACAAATTTTCTTCCAATCTGTTATTTTTCAAAAACATAATAAAAACGACTTCTTTTTGCAAGAAGAATTTCAAGGATTTCAATTCTGATCGTCTGCATTCCTGTACAAAACACCAGGGCTTCCCATATTGAAATCCGAGATAACCGGAATTTTTACTTGTTAATTGTGAAAATGTCACTGCCCACGGGTACAAACCTACTATTTTTCTTGGCATTTTGGGTAACCATGAATTATTTTTTAAATTAAGAATCCACTTAACCTGAGGAATCGAGGAAAAAATGGAAAATGCACAAAAAACACCCTACACCTGCCACATTTTTGTTTGTACGAATGACCGCCAGGGCAGACGCCGGTCGTGCGCCGACGATGGAGGTGTCAGCATTCGGGAAGAGCTTAAACAAAGGGTCCGGGAAAACGGATGGAATGAAAAGGTACGTGTTTCTCAAAGCGGCTGCCTGGGACAATGTGAAAAGGGGCCCAATGTAATGATTTACCCCCAGAATCTCTGGTTTTCACATGTTACCCAAAGAGATATCGGGAGCATTTTGGAGCAAATAGAAAAATCATTAACTTTGTAAGAAATTCTCTAACCCAAGAGTTTTCATCGAATTGGATATTTTTTTCAGCGAACAAATTATTTTTCATCCTTAAATTCGCCCTTGCGAATAACCATTCGGATGAGTAAATTGATACCTGTATTTTGTAATTTACTTTTTTGGATAAAAAATCCGTGCGAAAAGTCATTTCAGCCAGCCGGCGCGTAGAATTACTGGCCTGTTTCCCAAAGAAACTGACCGATTTTCTGGAGAGCCGTCTTCCGCCGGAAAAGGTGCACACCCTTGTTCTCTGGACCAAAAACGCCAACGTGCTGCTCAACAACCGACGCGTCCGCGAGGTGTTGAGCCGCTACGATCAGATTTACATTCACTATACTATTACGGGCATGGGAGGCACCTTTCTGGAGCCCTTTGTCCCAAAGCCCGGACAGGTTCTGGCACGACTCCCGGAGATCATTGATTTTGTTGGAAATCCGCTTCGTGTGCACTGGCGTTTCGACCCGATTGTCCGGGTGAAGACCGCTCAGGGGGATAGCTATTCAAACGTTGATTTTTACCCGGAATTGGCCGAGCAGATCCTCCCGCTGGGCATTCGTGACGTAACGGTTAGCTGGCTGGCTCGTTACCCAAAAGTGGTCACTCGAATGCAAAAATACGGCGTGGTTCCACTGGAAATTTCCATCGAACAGCAAAAACAGCACGCCGCACGACTGGAAAGTCTGGCTCACGCATACGGCGCGCGTGTTCACTATTGCTGTATGGAGGGATTTCCACAGGCAAGCTGCATTAACGGCCGGCTGCTGACGCTTTTGCATCCCCGGGGAGAACCGGCTTCGTTGAAAAAAGCCCGGGGACAACGTCCGCTTTGTGGCTGTACGGAAAGCTGGGATATCGGCTGGTACAATCCGTGTCCTTATGGCTGTTTGTATTGTTACGCAAACCCCAAACTGTTTCCGCGTCAAGACATTCTGAAAAAAGGCTGGATAAACAAAATCTAAAGGAAGGAGACCCTATGCTGTACCGTTTGTTTGAAGAAAAGGATGTGGAATCCGTCGCTGCTTTTCTGAATTCTATTTTTATCTACGACAACATGACACGCTCTCTCCTGTTTGAAAAGACATTCGGGGATGATGCTTTTCAACCTGACATGACCTGGATTGTGGAAAATGGCAACGAAATCATCGCGTTTATGCAGGGTGTATTCAGGCATGATGAGGGCAAGCGCCTCGGATGGATTAAACTTTTTGGCGTGGCCCCCGATTACCGAAGACGGGGAATTGCAACCGAATTGCTGAACCGTGTGGAGCTCTCCATGAAAGAAGCGGGCGTAGAAAAATTGGGGCTTCTGGCATCGTACGTCAATTATTTCCAGCCCGGAATTGACCCGCGGTACACGGAAGCCGTTGTTTTCGCTGAACGCCGCGGTTTTACCCGCTTCGACGAAACGGAGAATATGGAGGTCGATCTGATTCATCAATCTTTTGAAACGGCCGAAAAAGAAGCGGCCCTTCAAAAAGAAAACTTTTTCGTCCGGCGGGCGACGGCAGGCGACAAAGCGGCCGTGGTGGCCTGGGCTGAAAAAAGTTTTCCGAGCTGGGTAGGCGAAATTCTTTCCACCTTCAAAAATGATCCCATCAGCCTGCATCTGGCATTTCACGGAAATGACATTGTGGCCTTCTCGGCTTACGATGCCAACAACAAGGGTACCGGATGGTTTGGCCCCATCGGCACCGATCCTATTTGCCGGGGGAAAGGAATCGGCGGTGTGCTGCTGCGGCGCTGTCTGAACGACATGAAAAAGCAGGGACAACCCGTTTCCATCATCCCTTGGATCGGCCCGATTGCCTTTTACCTGCACTACGCCAACGCCCACATTTCACGCATTTTCTGGCTGTATGAAAAAAACCTGGTATCATCTGCGGATTAAGGATGATAAAACGGCTCGAAAAAGCGGTGACCCGCGAATTTCACGAATTTTCTCGAATGGATTTTTTGGAATTACGTGGGTGTAATTAGCGGCTTTTAACGTGAAGTTTATGATTAAATGTCTCACTTTGTTTTTGCGGGATAACCAACGGAGAAAACAATGCTTGAAAATATCCTTACACTTTTTATGGGATTTCTTCTCATGACAAACGGCGCACAGGCTCAGTACCATCCGGTTGTAAAACCCGGAATTGACGTTTTGCTGGAAAAGCATCTCGATTTGATTCAGGGAAAGCGCGTGGGGCTCATCACCAACCCCACAGGCGTAACCTCAGAAATGGAATCCGACATTACGGCTTTGTACCGGGAACCGGGTGTCGAATTGAAGGCTCTCTTCGGGCCGGAACACGGCGTTCGCGGCGAAACCCCCGCCGGGGCAAAAGTGGGCACGTACACGGATCCCGAAACGGGAATTCCCGTGTACAGTCTGTACGGAAAAACCCGAAAGCCAACCCCTCACATGCTCGATTCCCTGGACGTCCTTCTCTTTGATATTCAGGATGTGGGAATCCGCCCCTACACCTACGTGTACACCATGGCCTACGCCATGGAAGCCGCCAAAGAAAAAGGAATCCCGTTTATCGTGCTCGACCGTCCCAATCCCCTGGGAGGTCTCCTGGTGGAAGGCCCCATTCTGGACGAAACCTTTAAATCGTTTATCGGGCTGTATCCCATTCCCTACGTCCACGGAATGACGATTGGTGAACTGGCCGAGCTTTTTAACACCGCCTACGGCATTGGCGCGGATCTGACCATTGTTAAGATGGAAGGCTGGAGGCGGGACATGCTTTTCAACGATACCGGCCTGCTGTGGATTCCCACCTCTCCGCATGTACCCCATGCCGACACGCCGTTTTTCCTGGCCACCACCGGAGGGTTCGGAGAGCTGGGGACGATTAGTGAAGGTGTGGGAACGCCGACCCCCTTCGAATTGGTTGGTGCGCCTTGGGTTTCGGCCACGAAACTGGCCAGGGCATTGAACGCGGCCAAACTTCCCGGAGTCTATTTTCGGCCGCTCAGTTTTCACCAATATTACGCCCATTTCTCCGGAAAAACCTGCAACGGGGTGCAGATTCACATCTTAAATCGGCGCCGCTTTTTGCCCATGCGGACACAAATCACCATTCTGGCAACGCTTTACCACTTGTACCCGAATGCCGGGATTTTTGATACGGATCGTGTGAAGAGCTTTTACCGCGCCATGGGAACGGACAAAATCCGGAAAGAAATTGAAGCCGGTTGGACGGTCGACCAGATTCTGAACGCAGACAAGCCGGAACTTCTCCGATTCCTTCGGTTGCGCAAAAAATTTCTGTTGTATTAATGCGTTCACTCTAAAAACCAGGAATCACACGAATTACGCTAACTTAATTCCAGAAAGCTTTGAAAAAATCAAGATTTCTGACACAGATAATTGCCCGCAACAAAATAAGCTCAACAATTTGTGATAAAAATTAATTTGCTATTAACATGGGGTCAATTTATAATTAATTGAAAAATAGGTGATTACGTAACATTTTTCTGTTATTGACCCTCCCCCCTTGGGGGTGGGTTAAAAAAAGTTAAATAATAAAATCCGATTTTTTCAAATCTTTCTTTCAATAAAATCAATTCGTGAAAATTCGTCAAATTAGTGGGTAAAGGCTTTTTAGAGTAAACTCAAATAAATAGGGACAAAACCCATGAATACTGTGGAATTTCAATCGGTTACGAAAAGTTTTGGCGACGTCCGTGCCGTGGATCATCTGACATTTTCGATCCCCCGTGGGAGCATTTACGGACTGTTGGGTCCCAATGGGGCCGGCAAAACCACCAGCATTCGTATGCTGATGCAAATTATTTTACCCGACTCGGGTACCATTCGCGTGTTCGGACAGGATCAGAAAAACGGCTATCTGGATCGAATCGGCTACCTCCCGGAAGAACGCGGTTTGTACCGAAAAATGAAGGTTAAAGATGTGATCGCGTTTTTTGGCGAGCTCCACGGGATTAAACCGTCCGACATCAAGAAACGCACCACATTCTGGCTGGAACGCTTTGATTTGTCAGAATGGAGCGATCGAAAGGTGGAAGAGCTTTCCCGGGGCATGCAGCAAAAATTACAATTCATTATCACCATTTTTCACCAGCCGGATCTGATTATTTTGGATGAACCCTTCACAGGTCTGGACCCGGTGAACGCGCAGCTCGTGAAAGATGTCATTCTGGAGGAACACAAGCGAGGAATCACCATTATCTTCTCCACCCATTTAATGGAACAGGTGGAAAAACTGTGCGACCGCATTTGCCTGATCAACAAGGGACAGGCTATTCTGGAAGGCAAGATTCAAGACATCAAACAAAGATTTGGGAAAAATCATGTGATTGTTTCCTATTCAGGGGAGTCGGATTTTCTCTCTGATCTCTCTATTCAATCGTATAACGATTACGGAAATTACGTGGAAATCTTGTTGGCGAAAGAGGCTGATCCGCAAGACCTGCTGAGAAAAATAATCAGGCAGGCAGATGTGCATAAATTTGAAGTCACGGAACCCTCGATGCACGAGATTTTCATTGAGACCGTTCAATCGCTGGGAGGGAATAAAAATGAATAAGATTTTTGCGATTATCAAGCGGGAATACACGTCCCGGGTACGCACAAAGGGGTTTATCATCAGCACGCTTCTTATTCCCCTCTTGTTTTTAGTGGGTTTTGCCATTCCCGTGATTGCCACTCTCATGAATTCAGAAAAGCCTCAAAAAATTGCCGTTGTAGATCAAAGCGGACAGATTTTTTCGCAGCTTCAGTCCGCTTTTACAGATACGCTTAAAAACGGGGAACGTCTGTATCATTTTCTCCCGGTAAAAATCGGGGGAAACGATCCGGCCGCTCTCAAAAATCACCTGGCCAAAGAGGTGGAAGCCAAACAAATTCAGGGATTCCTGATTATTCCGGCAGACGTTTTTGACACGGGAAAAATCCAGTACTACGCCAAAAATGTAAGTAATTTTTCTGTGAACGAACGCCTGTCGCGGCGAATCTCTAAAATTATCACCCGCATTCGGCTGGAAAAACAAAATCTGGATCCGGCGCTTATCCAGACACTGACGAAAGGCATTAAGCTGGAAACTTTTAAAGTGACCCGAAGCGGAAAACAGCAAAAAGATTCGGGAGCCACATTTGCTATTACCTACATCCTGGTGTTTATGTTGTACATGGCGATCCTCATTTACGGGGCAACGCTCATGCGAAGCGTGCTGGAGGAAAAAACCTCGCGCGTGGTGGAAGTGGTGGTTTCATCGGTGTCGCCATTCAAGCTTATGGCCGGAAAAATTTTGGGGGTAGGAGCCGTCAGTTTTACCCAGATGTTTATCTGGGGAATGACCCTGTTTCTCATTTCTGTTTACGGCGTGGGTTTGGCTGCGTCCCTGGGAGCGGGAAATGTACTGGCTAAATTTCATATCCCTCCGCTGGATCCGGTGGTTCTCCTTTATTTTTTCCTTTTCTTTATTTTGGGCTACATTTTATATTCCATTTTTTACGCGGCTATCGGGGCCATGGTCAATTCCGAACAGGAAGCCGGTCAGTTTCAAACTCCCATTATCATGCTTCTGGTTATTCCTATCATGCTGATTATCCCCGTCGTGTCCAATCCGGACAGCACGCTGGCCGTTTCGCTTTCGCTTTTTCCGTTTACGGCGCCTATTATCATGTTCATGCGCATTTCCGTTTTGATGCCGCCGGTTTGGCAGATTGGATTAAGCTTTGTGATTCTGGGGCTTACCATTTGGGGAGCGATCTGGATAACCGCACGGATTTACCGGGTGGGAATTCTCATGTACGGCAAGCGCCCCAATTTGCCGGAAGTGTGGAAATGGATAAAATATTAGGTAAAATGTCCCCGGCACGTTGAGAGTGCCGGGGACTCCCAGGGGGCCTTTCAATCAATCATCACATTTGCTGTAGGTACAGTCGGGATTAATGCAGGTATGGCATCCATTTTCCACTTTCAGGGTGCGCTGGTTGCACTTGGGACAAATTTTCAGAATCTCTACTCCATCCAGCGAAACACCCACCGCGGGTGCGTCAAACTGGTGTTTCCCTTCAACGGGTTTTTCGGGTGCTTCAGCCAGCCCAATATCCACGAAAAACCGCTCAATCACATCGGCGATTTCACTGTAAAAAGACGGCACGTACTTGCCGTTTTTCAGGTATCCGCCGTTCGGATCGTAAATGCTTTTCAATTCTTCCAGAATAAAACTGGGATCGGGTGACTTCCGGAAAATAGCGGAAATGAGACGGGTAAGAACGGCATACTCCGCCATTTTGGTGAGATCCTTGCTGTTGATAAAAATCTCAATGGGCCGTTTCCGCCCGTTTTCCTCCACGTAGCCCAGGGTCACGTACACGGCGTGGCTCACAAACCCGCTTTTCAGCTTGTAGACTTTGGCGTCCACAATTTCCGGCCGATGCGCCACCGCGTGGGGATCGTCCAGAAGGGGCTTTTCTTCTTTTACTTCTTCAAATTTTCCGTCAAAGGTTTCCAATTCTAACATGAGTATCTCTCCCAATGGACATACTTATTTTTTTGATTGACTTGATTATTTAATTCTAACCCAATAAAAAAGGTATCACTTATTGCCGCGAACGCGCGAATAAAAGATTTCGTTTTCGTTCCTCTCGAATTGAATGAACTCTGAGCGTCTCTGTGCCATCTCTGCGGCACTCCGTGTAACTAAAAATGAATTATTCTACGACTCCGCTACCAGCACATCGCCCTTTTTGTTCTTCAGAAAATGGTAAACGGTTGACAATCGTCCGTTGGGCAGACTGATCAAATCATCCCCGCGCAGGACGACGCTGTCCCCATTTTTGCCGTAGCGGAACTCTTTCTCTTTCATCCGCTGAAATTCCGTTTTGGCCCTTTCGTCAGCCACCAAAATCGGATATCGGCTGCCATCCCGATAAACCGTGATACCCTTGAGGTGATTTTTCCAGGCATGAAGGTAAATATTCGAAATCACTTCCGGTTCAATATCCTCGGGGAGATTGACCGTCGACGAAATGCTGTGATCCACGTATTTTTGACACACGCCCTGGATTTGAACCCGTTTGAACGGATCGATTTCGTGGGCGGTGCGGAAAAAATAGTCGGGTAAGATTTCTTTTAAATCGTCCAGCGTTTGTGCCTTTTCCGCTTCTTTGGACAGGCCGTTTTCATCAAGATACGCCTGAACACTGGAATGAAATACCCTGAAAAGCCGGTTGTCAAAGGATTCGGCCCGGCGGGTGTAGAAAAGGGCAAAAATGGGCTCGACACCACTGGAAACACCAATGTAATTTTTCTCGCCCCGGACATAACCGACCACAATATTTGAAATCGTCCCGGTGGGTGCAATCGAGAGCAGGGCAATATTCCGAAGCCCGTTTTTCTTAATGATTTGTTTCGTTTTTGCGCTCAGGCTTTCCTGAAAGAAGGGGTTTTTGGAATAGGCCTCATAGTCAAACACCGGGGACGGCCCTTTCTCGGCAGCCAGTTCTGCCGAGGCCCGGTAGGCGGCTTCCGCCACACGAGCCATGACCTTCCCCATCAGGTCAATTCCTTTTTCGCTGTCGTAGGGAATTCCCAGCTGATTCAGCATGTCCGCAATCCCCATCACACCTATTCCCAGGCGGCGGGTTTCGCTGGCCGCTTTGCGCTGTTTTTCCAGGGGATTCAATTCTTCATTCCAGGTCACCACGTTATCCAGAAATCGAACCACATGGGCCACGGTTTCATCCAGACGCTTCCAATTGATGCGGGCCTTTGCCGTGAACCCGTTTTCAACCAGGCGGGGTAAATTGACGGAGCCCAGATTGCATGCCCCGCCGTCTTCCAGGGGCACCTCCGCACAGGGGTTGGTGGCGCTGATGGGTCGCCCCACGTAATTGGACGGTGAATATTTGGCCATGCGCGACCAAAAGATGAGCCCCGGTTCCGCTGTTTTGTAATTGCCTTCCACAAAGCGATCCCAGATGGTGCGGGCTTTGACCAGTTTCCGGATTTCTCCAGTGGGTTTGGACGCAAAATAAAGCATGTAATCGCCGGAATAGCGCAGTGCCAGGTCGAAGGGTTCATCTTTCAGCGGAAGGACCAAATCGCCGTACACATCCCGTTGATTGACATCCTTCAGAGAGGCTTCGGAAACGGAAATAGCGAATGTATCGCTCAAATATCTTTCCGCTTGTTCAAAGGTGTCGAATGTCTGAAGCAGCTCATAATGAGAAATATCTTTCGCCGGCATCCCAATCGAATAATGGGGAACATCTTCCAGATAGGCGGTTTTAACAACCTCTTTTGTGTTCTTTTTGTACAGCAAAATCTTCGTCTTGCCGTACTGATTTTGTTCGTCCACTGCCTGCATAAATTCATCCGTTACCTTAATGCTGATATTGGCAAAACGAACCTGGGTGTTTTCAACCACCTGTTGTTCCACTTCCTTAAGCTGCTTTTCATCAAATTTATTGGACCACTTTAATTGATTAATGATTTGCTGGCTGGTCCAGTTGGGTTTTTTCTTCACCTGAATGAATTCCAGCACATCGGGATGTTTGACGTCGATGGTCAGCATGAGTGCGCCCCGGCGTCCGCTCTGGCCAATGAGTCCGGTCGTCATCGAATACAATTCCATAAATGAAACGGCTCCGGTGGACCGATCGGAGGCATTGTGAACAACGGAGTCCTTCGGCCGAAGGATGGAAATGTCCACACCGATTCCGCCGCCGAAAGAATAGGTTCGTGCGCATTCGTAAGCGGAGTTGTAAATGGACTCGATGTTATCCCCCTTAATGACGCTGGCAAAGCAATTGGCCAGGGTTTTCAAACGGTAAAGGTCTCCGGCGCCTGCGATCACGCGGCCGCCGGGTACAAAAACGGCGTCATAAAGGTCCTTGTAAAACGTAATGGCCCATTCCTTTTGCTTTTCCTCATTGGGTTCGACAGCCGCGATGGCCGCCGAAATGCGCATAAAAGCATCCTCAGGCCGATTTTCAAGAAAATTCCCTTCCAGATCCCTTAAGAGGTATTTCTGTTTATAAATGCTCTTTGCCAGTTCATTTCCACCTAAATAATCTGTGGGATGTACGGGTATTTCGTGGGTGGCTTGTTTCTTGCGTAAAAACTGGTGCAGGTTCTTGTACGCTTGCAATTGGTGAGCCGGAATCATGTGAGCAAGCTTTCCCTTGTGTGAAAACATGTCTTTAATCATAACACCTCCTGTGTTAGTGTGAAAAACGTACCGTTTCCGAGACGGAGGATCGAGCAAAAAAGAAGAAAAAACGTGTTAGGTTTACTCAATCGCTCCAACACCCTCCCGCGAGGGGGCTTGAGCGCCGAAGTTGGCAGGTCTTCTGACTTGGGGATCACTCAAAAAAAGCGCCTTCCCATGCGCCTCAGGCACACAGTGGTCACATGCTCCTTTTGTCCCCCCTTACAGCGGCGGGGCCGTTTCGGATTTTCACCGAATTCCCTTTTAATCTTTATGGAAGAACCAACCCGACATCTTGTAGGCGGAAGAAAATATAACAACTAAATATAGTGATGTCAAGGATTTTTTTAAAAATTTTTAACGCGTTTTTTAGCCATGCGGCAAAATAAGAAGTTAGATTTGTAATCATTTTGAGACAAAATTTCCCCGGTTTTAAAGGAAAAATTTCGGCCTGAAATTAGACTTTCCCTTTCAAAAAAAACCTTGATTCTTGCCGAAAAGTTTATTATGTTCGATGATAAAAGAATGCATTTGCAAAAGCACTATTCTGCAAACCACTACCGGTGATAAAAAATTAAGGGAGCACCCATGAAAGTCGTTTTATTGCGACACGGACAGAGCCAGTGGAATCTGGAAAATCGGTTTACCGGCTGGACGGATGTCGGCCTGACCGAGCAGGGAATCCGGGAAGCTCACGAAGCGGCCCGACTTTTAAAACAGGAAGGATACACATTCGATGTTGCCTTTACTTCGGTTCTTAAACGGGCCATCAAAACACTCTGGATTGTAATGGAAGACATGGACTTTATGTGGATTCCTGTTTATCGGAGCTGGCGACTGAATGAACGCCATTACGGGGCATTGCAGGGTTTGAATAAAGCCGAAACCGCCCGAAAACATGGAGAGGAACAGGTCCTCATCTGGCGGCGAAGCTATGACGTGCCCCCGCCTGCATTAGATCCTTCAGACCCCCGGTTTCCCGGGCACGACCCGCGTTACAAAGACGTCCCGGAGGAAGAGCTGCCCCGGACGGAAAGTCTGAAGGACACCGTCAAACGATTCCTGCCGTATTGGCACGAAACCATTGCTCCAACGATCAAGCAGGGCAAAAAAGTCATCATTGCGGCTCACGGAAACAGCTTGCGAGCCCTTGTAAAATATCTGGACAACATGTCCGAGGCCGCCATTACAAAGCTGAATATTCCCACTGGTATCCCCCTAATTTACGAATTGGATGATGAGCTCAAACCCATTACCCATTATTACCTTGGTGATCCGGAAGCTGTTAAGAAGGCAGCCGAAGCCGTTGCCAATCAGGGTAAAGCCAACGCTTAAAAATAATATTTTCAGGGCCATTTGTTGATTTTTCACAAATGGCCTTTTTGTTTCGATCCGGCATACGAAAATAATCGTTTCCTAAAAGAATCCATAACCTTTCCTTGGGAGGCACATATGAGACTTAAAGAGCAAGAGGTTCGACTGCAATTTCACGGGGAAGAAATCCGCTTGCAGCGCGATAAAAACGGGGTTCCTCAAATTTCAGCAAAAACAGAAGCAGGCGCTTACTTCGGCCTCGGATGGGTACACGCAAACGATCGAATGGTTCAAATGATGCTCGTGCGTCTCATTGCCCGCGGCGAGGCCTCCGAAAACCTGAAAGCCACAGAGGAGCTTATTGCCATTGACACCTTTATGCGAAAGATTAACTTTCGGGATGACGCCCGAGATCAGGTTAACGCCATGGATGCCGACACCCGGGCCATTCTGGACGCCTACACGGCCGGGGTAAATGAATTCCTATCGCATGAGAAACGTCCCTTTGAGTTTAAAATGGTCAAATACAAACCAGCCCCCTGGAAGCCCGAAGATTCACTGATTACTATCAAAATCATGGGGTATGTTGGCCTGGCACAAGCTCAGGGCGATATGGAAAAATTCATCATTCAGATGGTTCAAAACGGGGTATCCCGGGAGAAACTGGAAGAGCTTTTCCCGGGGCATCTGGATGGAATGAATATGGAGGCCATCAAAAAGATTCAGCTCGAGGCCCCCATCGTTCCGGATTCCCTGAAATGGCTGCACCAGGTACCCCGGATATCGGCCAGCAACAATTGGGCGGTTGCTCCGGAAAAATCCGCCTCCGGAAAAGCCATCTACTGCAGCGACCCTCATCTGGAGGTGAACCGGCTGCCTGCCGTGTGGTACGAAATCATGATGAAATATGACGGAAATGCCGTCATCGGCAACACCATTCCCGGCGTACCCGGCATCCTGTACGGGCGCACCAAAGACCTGGCCTGGGGATTTACTTACGCCTTCATGGATATGATCGATTTTTACATTGAAGATTGCAAGGATGGGAAATTTCGCCGGAAAGACCAATGGATCCCCTTTGAAACGCGAACGGAAACCCTGCATCCCAAGGGCAAGGATCCCATCACCTTCACGGTTTACGAGAATATGCACGGATTTCTGGAGGGTGATCCCAATACACCCGGATACTATTTAAGCATGGCCTGGTCCGGGCGAAAAAACGGGGGGGCCGACGCCCAAATGAACATGATCCGAATGCCGCGAATCAGATCCACAAAAGAGGCCATGGAAACCATGCGAAATGTGGACATCCCCCCGCTGGATTTTATCTTTGCTGACAGCCAGGGGAATATTGGTTTTCAGATGTGCGGCCGTATGCCCAAACGCCGAAAAGGCTGGACAGGATTGTACCCGGTTGAAGGCTGGGATCCCAAAAATGACTGGAACGGTTTTGTGGATCCGGCAGACCTTCCGCACGAATACAACCCCGGCCGCGGATATCTGGCAACCGCCAACAACGACCTTAACGCCCTCGGCAAAGCAAAACCCATTAACCTGCCCATGGCTTCGTATCGCGTCGACCGGATTCAGGAATTATTGGCTGCACAAGAAAAGCATTCGGCCGAAACCATGAAAAAAATGCATTACGATCTTTACTCCAAACAGGCCGAACGCTTCATGCCGATCATCAAGCCGCTCCTGCCGGACACCGAGGCCGGGAACAGACTCAAACAATGGGATTTCCACTACCAGGAGGATTCCGTAGCGGCTTTTTACTTTGAGCAAATTTACCACGCGTTATTGCGGGATGTGTTCGGCGTTCAGGAATGGGGCGAAGAGGTGTTCGACTTTCTGGATCAGGAAACCGGAATTTTCGTGGATTTCTACGGCAATTTTGATGCGATTTTAACAAAAGAAACATCGGCGTGGTTCGACGGCAAATCCCGCGAGCAAATCTACCGGGAGGCCATTGAAAAAGCCCTCGCCGTCAAACCAAAGTCCTACGGCGAAACCCGGCTCATTACCATGACAAACATTTTCTTCGGAGGAAAACTGCCCAAATTCCTGGGATTCGATTACGGCCCGTTTCCGCTTAAAGGAAACCGCGCAACCATTCCTCAGGGAGCCATCTACAAAAACGGCGGCATGGTGACCACCTTTCATCCCTCTTTCCGGATGATTGCCGATATGGCCACGGATGTGCTGGAAACCAATCTGGCGGGCGGCCCTTCCGACCGGCGCTTTTCCAAATGGTACACATCGGACATTGAAAATTGGCGGAACGGCCGGTACAAGGCCTTGAAAATCAAATAGACTCAAAATAAAATCGGAGGTTTTTTACAGTGAGTGCCCCTCAGCCCAACACGGGCAATAATATTGATCAGATTCGAGACCTGATTTTTGGCGAAACCATGCGGGAATACGAGCGCCGGTTTGTGGAACTCCAAAAACGCGTGGAAAAAAACCACGCCCTGTTTGAAGAAACCGTTCAGAACTTGCGGCAGCAAATTGAAACCGTTGACAGGGAAAACAGGGACTCCCTTCAGAAGCTGCAAAAGGAATTGGACGACGCGGCGCGGGAAATGCAGCAGAATCTAAAAACGCTGAAAGCCGACCTTCTTGAAAAAATTCAAACCCTTGCTCTGGATAAAACAGACCGGCTCCAATTGGCCAATTTTCTGACCGAACTTGCCCTTCGGTTAAAGGGAGAGGACGTCCTTCAGGAATTGAGCCGCCAGGCTGCATCCGCGGAAAAATGAACGGTACATCCCCACAAAACCACCTGGCAACGCCTCTGGAAAAGCTAAAAGCCATCCTTCTGGCTGAAAAAGACAGAGAGATCGCGGAGCTGCAACAGGAAATGGCCGCATTAAAGGACCAATTAGAGGATAAAGAGCGCCTGATTCGAACCTTGAATCCGGTGTTAGCGGAGGCCCTGGAACAAAAGATCAACCAATCAAAAGAGGAAATGGCCAGTGCATTGGCGCCCGTGATGGGGGCCGCCATCAAAAAACAGGTACACGAGGCAAAAGAAGATGTGGTTGATGCACTTTATCCCGTCATCGGCCGAATGATTTCCAAAGCTGTTTCCGAGGCCATGAAAAAACTGGCAGCCAGTATTAACGAACGGGTCAATCAAACCCTTAATTTCAAACTGCTGATTACAAAAATCAAGGCAAAATTCCTGGGCGTGAGTGCCGGGGAAATGCTTTTGGTCCAAACAGGAGCCTCTCATCTGGAAGAGGTTTTTCTTATTGACAAGCGCTCCGGGCTGTTAATTGCCCAGGCCAGTCATCCTGCTTTGCAAAATGAAACGGACTCTTCTCAGGCTATTGCCGGAATGCTGACAGCCATTAAAATGTTCGTGGAAGACGCATTCCCATCCGCGGAAAAGGACGAACTCCAGGAAATCGCTTACAGCGGCCGCAGTATTCGCATTAATCCGGGACGGTACACGTACCTGGCAGCGGTCTTTTCCGGTGTAGCCGGCGCCGATTTTGACAGGCAGTTACGGACCATCCACGATAAAATTCACTCAAAATTTCACAGGCAATTGCGCAATTACGATGGGGACATTTCACGTCTTTCCGGGGTTCATTCCCTTTTGGAGGGCTTTTTCTCACAATTCAAATAGCTGATCCGAAAAAAAGAAAACCCAAAATCGCAAGAAAGTGGCATTCCATCTGCAAAAATCTATTACCGAAAACGATCAAAAGCAGCAGGCTTTCTCTTGAAAAATCAGGGGTAAAATGGAACATCATTTGATTCAGAAAAAAATTTGTCTTCTGGGAATGTTTGGTGTCGGCAAAACAAGTTTGGTACGCCGATTTGTTTACAATCGCTTTGATGACTCCTACCTGGTTACGGTAGGTGTAAAGGTGTCGCAAAAGATTCTCCCGCCCGTCAAAAACCGCCAGGGAAGATGGACTCAATTCGAGTTTCTCATCTGGGATATTGCGGGTTTTGAAGAGGCTGGCGGCCCAACCCAAACCTATTTTCTGGGAGCTTCGGGAGCACTCGTTGTGGCGGATCTTTCCCGTCCCTACACAATAGACGTGCTTCCCAAAATTCTGGATTCCTTTTTTGCCGTGGCTCCCGCTGCCAAAATTGTTCTGCTTGGAAATAAAAAAGACCTTTTTACACAGCCCGAGGAGCAGGGCCACTCTCTTCAAGGGTGGAGCGAAGAGAAAAAATGGCCGTTTCTTTTAACCAGCGCCAAAACCGGTGAAAACGTGGAAAAGGCCTTTTTGGCACTGGCCCGTACGCTGGTGGGAGAGGAACAGTAGATCCAATGGCACTCGAGACATTTTTAAATGATAAAAAATTCGGTGTGGCCCATCTGTCATCCGGGCTCGATATTCTCTGGCACAACACATTTTTCCCGGATTTTACTGTTTCCGGACAAAGCGGCCTGAATCTTCCCCTGAAGCAGGTACTGCCGGAACTCATCGGAATGGAAACCGTTCTTCAGGAAATTGCTTCCGGAAAACGTCAGCGGCTTTATCTGGAAAATCTGGTTCGCGAAAAGCCGGACGGCCGTGAAATCTATTTCAACCTCTTTGTTTACCCTCCAGAAGAGAAGGACGCTTTTCTGACGATTATTCTCGAAGATCAAACAGAAAAAACTCGGCACGAACAGCGCCTTTTGCAGCAAACCAATGAAATCCGGCTCCTTGAGAGCCTTTTGGAGTCGCGGGGCGAGTATGCCAGCAGAAACATTTTGGGCCGTTCGCCGGCCATCCGGGCGGTGCGAAAAATGATTGCCAAAGTGGCATCTGTTCCCTCGGCGACCGTTTTGCTGCAGGGAGAAAGCGGCACCGGGAAAAATCTTGTGGCACGGGTCATTCATTATTCTTCACAGGAGGCCAAGGCCCCGTTTGTGGAGATCAACTGTGCGGCCATTCCTGAAGCTCTTTTGGAATCGGAACTGTTTGGCTACGAGAAGGGAGCTTTCACAAATGCGGCCACAGGGAAACCCGGACTTCTGGAGGAAGCCGACGGAGGCACCCTTTTCCTGGACGAGATCAGTCAGATGTCCCTTAAACTTCAGGCCAAGCTTCTGTCGTTTCTGGAGTCACGGCGTTTCCGGCGCCTTGGAAGCACACAGGAAATTGAGGTTCGGTTGCGACTGCTTGCAGCCACCAATCAAAACCTGGCGGATTTGGTTGAAGAAAAGCAGTTTCGGGAAGATTTATTTTATCGCCTGAATGTGGTCTGGATTAACCTTCCGCCGCTGCGGGAGCTGGGAGAAGACCTGCTGGAAATCGCACACCATTTCATCGACTTGTTTAACAGGGATTTTAATAAACATGTTCGGGGGCTGGCCCCGGAGGCACGGGAAAAGCTGCTCGCTTACCCATGGCCCGGCAATGTGCGCGAGCTGCGAAACGTACTTGAACGCGCCATGATTTTTGCCGAAGGAGATGTCCTTGAGGCAGACGATGTTTTAATCCAGCCTCAGACGAAACGTGGTTCAACCGTTCAGGAAGAAATCTTTCATCTTCCGGCCCAGGGGGTTCCTCTGGAGGAAGTGGAAAAAAAGCTTCTTCTGGACGCCATCCGAATGAGTCACGGCAATCAATCCCGGGCGGCAAGGCTTCTGCACCTCAGTCGGGACACCTTTCGCTACCGGCTGAAAAAACACGGTTTGATGGATGTCAATCCCTGAAAAAAATTTCTCATCGGAAAAGCGACGCGATGTCTTTTAAAAAAACACTTTTCGGCGGGTTGATTTTGTTTGGCGCGTTTTTTGTACTTTGTCTGGTACACGGCGCCAATAAAATTGAAACCCACTTGAAGAATCAAACGGAACAAAAACTGAAAAAGCAGGGATTCAACGAAGTGCACACGGCCGTTGACGGGCGAATCGTCGTTTTACAGGGTAAACTTTCTTCCAAAAAAGAAAAAGCCGCTGCGGAACGACTGGTTGCTTCGGTTTGGGGAGTGAGAACCGTCGTGAATCACATTCGGGTACAGCGGCCGGCTTCCGCTTTTTCTGCCGGAGTGACTCGGTTCGTGAAAGAGATACAGCAAACAACGGTTCATTTTGCCCCCAATCGCTGGGCCATTTCACCCAGCAATCGGATTTTACTCGATTGTCTGGCAGATTCTCTTAAAAAATATTCGCACATGAGCATCCGGATTGTGGGGTTTTCCGATTCACTGGGTAATTTGGCACGAAACAAAATAATCAGCCGGAAACGTGCAGAGGCTGTGCGTGATTATTTTTTAGGAAAAGGAATTTCCTCTTCCCGACTGGTTGTGGAGGGAAAAGGAAGCCGTGACTTTTGCGCCTCCAATCAAACCGACGAGGGCCGCTGGAAAAACAGGCGAGTGGAATTTAGAGTTCTGGAGACACCCTGACATGTTGTTTTTATTAACCGAAATAGGCGCCTGTCTGATTTTTATCGCAGTACTGGCTTTTGGATTGGGCTGGTTTCTGCGCGGACAGCTGGCAAAAAACGAGATCCATCGTCTGGAGAAACTCTGGAAAATTAATCTACTGGCCAAAGACTTGGCATTGGAGAAAAAGCAATCTCACATAAATAAAGAAAATAAAAAATGAACAAATCCTTTTTAAAAATGCGACGTGTGGTTTTGCTGGGCGGGGTTGTGCTCGGCCTGTTTATCCTCAACTGTGCGAATGTCCAATCCCTGATTCAACACCTCTCTGTTGAACAGCCTCAGGTGACCGTCGTGGGCGCTCAATTGAAATCCCTATCCTTTTCGGGGGCCAGCCTTTCTTTTGACGTGCGCGTGCAAAATCCCAATCCGGTAGGCATTGATTTAAAGGAGTTTCATTACGATTTCCTCCTTGACGGACATCCGTTTTTATCGGGAGACGAAACCCAATCGTTAAAAATTGAGCCTAACGGATCGAACCTCCTTCACATTCCTGTCGCCTTTACATTTGAGACGATTTACAAAACATGGAAAGACTTAAGGGACAAGGACACAACTCGTTATCAGCTTAAGGGGGTTTTTGGATTTGATGTACCGGTTTTGGGACGGGTACGCATTCCCGCCAGCAAAAG
>JAADHR010000126.1 GCA_013151735.1 Calditrichota bacterium
GGGTGGGATTCAACAGAAAATTCTGTGCAAAGACAGACGATGCCAAAACCACAATCATTCCAATCGTAATAAAAATCCGCTTTTTCATGATGTCTTTCTCTTTTCGTTACTTTTTTAGAAATTCGTGAAAATAAGTTGAAGCAAAAATAGCCCACGAATGAATACCCATTCACACTGATTTTTGATTTTCACTTCGTGAAAACCCGTGCAAACCTGTGGGGATAAATTCTCCGTTTTGGGCTTTCAAGATTTTTCCATAAACGGTTTCCATTTTTCTTCCGGCGAAGGGGGCGTGAGCAGGCTGACGCCAATTAACAAAATCAGGGACAGGGCAATGGCCGGAAAAATAATGTAATCCCAGCCGATGCCGAAGCCAAATTTCGCCACCAGGGTACCCAGCATTCCTCCCAAAATAGACGATACGCCGCCTGCCGGAGTGACGCGTTTCCACAAAAACGCTGCCAGAACGGCCGGCGTCAGACCGGCTCCAATCATCGTGTAAGCCGTGTAAGCCATTTCCAGGACCGTCGTAAATTGGGTCAAAAGCAAATACGCCGTCACACCCAAAATAACAATCCAGATGCGCTGAAACCGCACCAGCGTTTTTCCGCTGGCCTTGGGATTGATAAAGCGCTGGTAGATGTCCCGGGTCACATTCGTGCTGGGTGTGAGCAAAAAGGAATTTCCCGTGGAAATAATAATGGCTACAGCCGCTCCCAGAAGCATGACGCCTGCAAACAGGGGCAGTCCCACTTCGCTCCCGTGGCGGGCGGTGTAGAGAATTACCGTTTCGTGATCCTTCAGATTTACAAAATAGCTGCTGGCAATCATCGCCAGAAAGCAGATCATCGATTCGATGACCACCGTCCCGGAAATCCAGCCGACGACAGCCGTGCGGGCAGCCTTTTCATTTTTCGCCGAAAAGAATTTCTGGTACATACTGGATTCTCCCAGCAACAGGAAAAACACCGGGAAAAACACCCCCATTGCCCAAATGGGGTTTTCGCGGCCAAACACCTTAAAATGATCCGCAGGCAGTGTGGTCACCACGTGGTGGATACCGCCCACGCCATGCAGGAGAAACGGAACCGCAATCAAGATACCCAGCAAGATCATGGTGCCGTTAAAGATGTCCAGCGTCACGATGGAAATCATCCCTGCCATGGAGGTGTAGGCAATAATAAAAACGGCCGTCAGCAGGACGCCGTATTTCATCGGGATGCCTGCGATCAGCTCCAGAACCATTCCGCCCCCCTTAAATTGGTAACCGACAATGGTGGTGTAGGCAATGATGATGGTCAGGGTGCCCAGCATTCGTGCCCATTTGTTGTAGCGGGCTTCCAGCAGATCGGGCAGTGTAAATTGGGCAATTCGGCGTACGCGTCCGGCCAGAAAATACACCACCACAATAGCCGTCCAGGCTCCGGCGCTGCCCCAGAGCTCGGAGATACCCCGATTGTACGCCAGACCCGCCCCGGCAATGATGCTGCCCGAGCCAATCCAGGTGGAAAGCAGTGTTCCCACCAAAAGAATGGTGGGCACCTTTCGCCCCGCCACCATAAAATCGGTTTGATTTTTCACCAGGCGACTTTTGTACAGACCCAGCCCGATTAAAAAGGCCAGGTAAATCATGACAGCCCAGAAGTAAATCATCCTAAAAAAACTCCGCTTTCAATTTACGGCGATGCAACATCCACAATCATAACGTTTACCGGCACAGATGGGAAGTGTCGTTTTTGTGAATTTCCTCGCGATTGGCAGCCAATTTTACCTGCAGAATTTTGCTTCCACTCAGGCAGGAATACTCACAAGCAATTTTCATTTTCTCTCTTTCAATACCTTCTTAGCGGCCTTTGGCATGTCTTCCCAGTGATTTTTCGAAAAGGATGCCACCGCTTCCGGGTCATCCTTTGCCGCAAATTTCAGAAGACGGGCCACTCCCTTTTGAACCATAATATTGGAATCATTTAGAAGCTGCTCGGCAATGGCAAGAGCCTCTTCTGTTCCAACAACCAAATGGGAACCCGCTTCCGATTTGGGTAAAAACAGGGTGGTGGCTGCCGCCCGTCGTCGCCACGGGTTCTGGCTCGTTGTCCATTTTCGAACGCTGGCTAACCGCTCCGGGTATTTCTTCAAAAGAAAAGCCAATTCTTTGCTCAAAGCATCGCCAAGTGTGGCATCGTCCACATCATCCAGCCAGCGGCTCAAATAATCAAACACCGTCCACTCGTAATCCTGCCGATAAAAATTGAGCAGATGAACCGCCAGGCGCTTTTCCTCCCAGATGTCCGAATTCCACAGCTCTTTCAAAAAGGGATACGCGCGATTGAGAGAAAATCGACGTCCCCGATCGATGTAAAACTCCTTCGCCAACTGGTGGATCCTATCTGCCGTCACTCCGAGTACCCGTGCAGAGGTTTTGAGCAGCCGGGCGGACCGTTCCGCCTGATCGGGATCACCGTAGCTCGCCAGCGTCTGACGAAGGGCCTCAAAAGATTCAGACAATTTAGACATGATCCTAATTCTTCCCCTTTTTAAAGTTAATTTCGATTAATCTTACAATTTCGTCCATCCCGTTTTCTCCGAGGATTTCTACCCAGGAGGGCCGTCCTCCCCCTTTTACCGGCTGAAGGACGCGGATGTCATCAAGCCACTCCCTGAAATTAATCGCCTCTGTTTCAGGGCGGGCCAGAATAAGACGCCAGGCATCTTTCATCCGCACAAAAACCGCCGTGCTCAGGTTTGCTTCACGTACGAGGTTTTGCGCCACCTGCTTGGCATCGGTAAAATCGACGGAATCAAAAACATGAAGAACAAAGGGTTGACCCGTCTTTTTGGCGTGATCCGCCAGCGCGAGAGCCTGTTGTTGGGCCCAAAATTCCTTGAGTCTCTGGATTTCCTTTTTTTGCGCCTTTACGTCCGTTTTCAAGTCCTTCACGCGCGCCAACAAGTCTTCTTCACCGGCGGTTAATTCCTGATTTAAATTCCTTGTGATGTGCCACAGCAACCGGTAGTGTCGAATAGCCCGCCTGCCCGCGTAAAAGAAGAGCCGCACATTACCCCGCAGTTTTTCCCACCGAACAATCTTCACCAGCTGCACTTCCCCTGTCCGGCCAACATGCGTCCCCCCGCAGGGATCCAGATCAAAATCATCGATTTCAACGAGACGGATTTTCCCCGGCACTTCCGGCTCTTTTCGCAACGGCAAATGCGACAGCTCGCCCGGTTCCACAAAAAAGGCCTTTACGGTTCGATTTTCGGCGATAATCCGATTGGCCAGATTTTCCACACCGGCCACTTCATCCAACGAGATGCGATCGGTTTTTACATCGATGGTGGAGATTTCTTCACCCAAATGCGAGGAGAGCGTTTCAATTTTTAAATGATGAAGAAACGCCCCTGCCAGCAGATGAAATCCTGTGTGCTGCTGCATAAAATCAAACCGGCGTTCCCAGTTGATTTTCCCGGAGACACTTTTGCCCGACCATTTTCCGGCAAGTGCATGCCAGATAAGCCCCTCCTGCTCAACAACATCCACCACGGGTGTGTCATTGAGCCAGCCGGTGTCGTGCATCTGGCCCCCGGACGTCGGGTAAAAAGCCGTTTTGTCCAGACGAACAAACGTCCTGTCGCCGTCGCGGCGTGTTTCTTCTACCGAGGCTTCAAATTCGGTCTGATAGCTGTTTGTGTAATACAGGCGTTCGGTCATTTCAAACGGACCCTTTTAATGTAGAATAAACAATAAGCTAAATAAATATTCATTGAAATAGAAAAATATGCAAAGCGAACTGAGTTTCAAACAATCAATTATCTTAATTATAATAACCTTCGTGACTTAGGGCCTTCGTGGCAAAAATTTATGAATAACGCAGGTTATAAAATAATTTTTGTTTGATCCTGCAAATCCCGTCAAAATCCTTAATCCCGGATACGGAGATTCTTTACAAAAGGCTTTACCAGATTTGAATATCCCACACCTCGGCACCCGGAAGACCCGAAAAGTTCCAGTGTTTTCCGCCATCCTTGC